>CAKUUG010000004.1 GCA_934692665.1 uncultured Candidatus Melainabacteria bacterium
GTCCTGTCTTCTGCACCGCAATCACCCATCATACTTTTGGTTTTATTATCTTTTCGATGATTATCGAACAAGTAATCTCTTTTTATTAGTTCTATTGTTTTTTCGCATCCTGTACCAAAGTCGCTTTCGTATCCGGCATGGATATCGTTGCAATCTTCTTTAATGATTAAACCTTGTTTTCTAAAGACTTTGTATTCTTTAGGAGTCATAAGAGAAGTAGACAATAGTGCTTCTGCATCAATTACATTAAAAGTTTTGAATTTGCCCATTTGCTCAGGATGATCCAATGCATGAACCAAAGCCATCCAGTTTGATTTTGTTGTACCCGGAGCAAAGCCATATTTTGAAAGGTCATCATCGAGTTCATCAAAATACAATACTTTGTTTGTTACTCCATCTTTGGTCATTGTTTCAGCAAATTTTACTTCAGAAGCTTTTGGAATTTTTGTTTGCGGAAGTATAATCTGTGTTTTGTGGATTTGTTCTACATATTTATCTACTTTTGCACTCATTTCTTTTAGCGTTTTTGCATAATTATTAAAGAAAGAGTCATCTTTTTTGACTGATTTCATATCTGCTTCGCACAAAATTTTTGCTAGTTCAAAGGTATTTGTATGTCTGGTATCAAAAGCAATATCTTGAGCTATATTTTCAACCATATCTTGAGTTTTTGGGTTGTTCAACAGTTGAAGCCAGTTGTGGGTTTTTATCAGTTCATAGATTTTTAGTTGTTGCTCTTCCGGAAGGTTTAGTTTTTGGATTATGTAATATGCATCAAAAGAAGATTCAACAGGATGCATAAAATCTCTAGTGCCTTCCAACTTTGTTATATCATGCAACAAAGAAGCAATTTCAAGAGTCTTTTTGTCTTCAGGCGACAAATCTTTGAATTTTGGATTTGAACATACTTGTTGCAAGACTTTGAATGTATGAATATCTAAAGTAAAAGCGTGAGTTCCATGTTGAGACTTTCCTATTGTTGTTTTTAATTCAGGCAAGCCTTTTAAAATTTCATTTATGTCTTTATTAAATTCTTCTGTGCCATTGGTGACTTTTATTGTGTTTTCTTTGGAAGAAAATCTATCTACAACAGGCTTTATGTTTCCAATTGCTTTTAAAACTTTTGGTGATGAAATTTCAGCGAGTTTTTTATCATCATTTATGGGTGTTGGATAGCCCTTTAGTTTTCCATCTGTGATTTCAAAACCAAAATAAACCATAACTTGTTTTTTCTCTTTGTTATTCAAATTTTTCAGTTCTTTTGTGATTTCTTCAATAAAATCTTTTCTTGAAAAAGAAAGTTCAAAATGAGCATTATTTAAATTAACGTCTTGTATACTTTGAGAAATATCATCAAGCCCTTTGTTAAAAGCCGAAAGTTCTTTTTGGTTTAAGCTTTTTGTATTAACACCTATTGATTTTGCCAGTTCATCTAACAAGGTGCAGTATTCTTCTTGGTTTTCGGGTAGTATAGATGCAATTCTCTTTCCTCCTAAAAATACATCAACATTTGAACTAACGAGTTGTTTTAAAAGTTTTCTTTTTTGCTCCATGGTTAGTTCGCTTATGTTATTTGCGTCGCTAAAATCTTTGAATTCAACATAAATAGGTAATTCATAAGCTTCATATTGCTTTAAAGCAGATTCCGGTATTTCGTTCAGTATTTTAGAAATTTCGATAGAACTTTTGTCTTCTATTTCGAGTAATCGTTTTATATCATGTAAATTAATTTTTTCTATAATATTGTCATTTAAAGATTCATAGAATTTTCTTGCTTTTTTGGTATCCTCAAACTGTATTTCTTGTAAGCCGAACAAACCACCTTTTGTTAATGTTCCTTTTTGTAATGTACCTAAAAATTTTATTGTTTCATCATAATCATCAGAAGTATCAAATGTTTTTAAAGCATTAAAAATATCGATTTCTGAAATCCTGTATTCAGGGAAACCACATCTTTTTAGAATATCTTTGTGTATTTCTTCTAAAGCGATAACTTTTTTAGGTGTTTTTGCAAGATTTTTAAAAGCTTCGCGATACAAAAAGATATTGGGAGTTTCTTCAAGTTTTTTTGTTAAAAATTTAAATGCTATATCAACATCTTCTACTGTTGTTGTATTTGGGTCTAAATTTTCTAAATATTCACGTTTACAACTCCCACCCATTCCGGCGTCGTTTTCTAGGGCAGACATAAGATTCACGGCATGTAGTACTGCAGGGTTGCTTTTGCAATTTTTAAATACTTCAGGCGAATTAAAGTAAATGCCGCATTTTTCCAAATGTTCTACAATTTCTTCATCAGTAATGTTATCTTTATCAAAAGCGGTTTTTAATTTTACATCATCCAAGTCTTTTTCTACTTTTTTGTAATAATCATTTATATTAATTGGAGAATCAAAAATTTTTTCGTGATCAAAGTCTTCAGTTTTGTCCGGTTTTTTTGTACCTGTAATACCACAAACAATAGCTGCCATCACGGTTGCGATTTTTGCTTTGCTTTTTTTGATGGTTTCACCGACTTTACCGATAAAGTCTTTTGCTTTGTCAGGGTTTTTGATATATGCAATGGTGCATACTGCAGCAGCTGCTATAGAAGATATAATCAACCCTTTTTTTAGATTTTGAGATGATTTGTTGTTTGTTTTTATGTCTAATTTGTCTTTTTGGTCTTCTATTTTTGTGTTTATTATTGTTTTATTATTTTTTTGATTTTTGTTAAGAAGTTTATTTGTTGTTTTTGCTTGTGTAAATCTGTTGATTTCTGGCATGGCATCCCTTTTTTATTTTGGCAACAATCATGTAAAAACAGCAACAAGCAAAAAATTGCTAGTATTTTGATAAACAATTTTTAATTTTAAACAAAAATTTGCGTGTAATAAATTTATAAAGATTTATTTTGAAAAACTTATTGTATGATATTATTTTTTAAAAAGGCGGTAAATATGGTAAATTTTATAGGAAAAGATTGGCAAATTAATAATATAAACACGGTTTTGTTTGACAAAGACGGAACTTTTTTGAATGATCACAAATACTGGGGCAAGCTTGCAGAATGTAGAATAAATAAAATCATCAAACATTTCAATTTAGATGAAAAATTGTTTACAGAATTGTGTTTTGCAATTGGACATAATCCAATCAAGTGCAAATTGATTAAAAACGGGCCTGTTGGAGTTTTGTCCAGAAATGAAGTTGTTGATTTTATGGTTAATGAGCTTAAAAAATACAACGTTTCTACAGATTTTCAAGAAATTTCCGATTTGTTTGATATCGTTCACAAAGAATTTTCGCAAAATATTGAAAATTTCGTAGAATCTCTAGAATATTCTGAAGATTTTATAAAAAAATTAAAAGAAAAAGGTTTGAAATTGGCAGTTGTAACTTCTGATAATTATGAACATACGTTGAAAATTTTGAAAATATTAAATTTGGAAAAAATGTTCGATTGCGTAATTGGAAAAGATAGCTGCAAAAAAGAAAAACGAACAGGAGAGCCTGCACTTTTGGCTCTTAAAGAAATGAATTCCAAAAAAGAAGAAACTATAGTAATAGGAGACGCCTTGATGGATTATGAAATGGGAAAAAATGCAGGTCTAAAGGGCGAAATTCTTGTTGCAACAGGACAAACGGATATTGAAGATTTGCAAAAATGTTCAAAATGCACTGTAAATAACTTAAATGAGGTTGAAATAAAATAAAATGTTATATGATTTGTTTAAAGAAAAAAAATGTTTCAAATTGATTTGTGGAGCAGGAAATGAAGATACAATAGAAGTTGAAAAACTGACAACATTATATTCAAAAGCGGGCTGTAATTTTTTTGATGTTTGTGCAAAAAAAGAAGTAATAGAAGCCGCAAAACGTGGTTTAAAAAGAGCAGGAATAGAAAAAGACAGATATTTGTGCATCAGTGTCGGTGCAGAATCTGACCAACATTTCTGCAAAGCAAATATAAAAGACGATTGTATTAAATGTGGAAAATGTAAAAACGCCTGTGAACAAAGTGCAATTGATTTTCAAGACAATAAATACACAGTAAACCAAACAAGATGTATAGGCTGCAAAAGATGTATAAATGTTTGTCCGAAAAACAATATTGAATTGTTACAGAAAAAAACCGATTTAAAAGAAGTTTTGCCTCCTTTGGTAAAATTGGGACTTGATTGTATCGAGTTTCATGTGATTGGAAACGAAGGTAAAGAAGAACTTTTGACCAGATGGAATGAAATTATGAACGAGTTTGACGGGCCTTTGAGTATTAGTATTAATCGCAGTGCTTTGGGTGATGTTGATTTGATTCAGTGTGTTAGGGATTTGACAGATGTAAGAAAACCTTATACCACAATAATCCAAGCTGATGGCATACCAATGTCAGGCGGAAAAGACAATTTTAAATCAACCCTGCAGGCTGTTGCTATAGCAGATGTTTTTAAAGGTTCTGATTTACCTGTTTATGTAATGTTGTCCGGCGGAACAAATTCAAAAACATCAGAACTTGCAAAATTGTGCGAAGTTGAAATTGAAGGCGTCGCAATAGGTTCTTATGCCAGAAAAATTGTAAAAGAATATATTTCACAAGATGACTTTTTAGAAAATGAAGAAACATTCAACAAAGCACTATCTATCGCAAAAAATCTCGTTGATTCTGTGCAAAAATGGTTGTAAAAAAACATTTTGTGTTGTAGAGTAAAAACATAAACTGTGCGAAGCTGAAATATCAGACTGACGAAGTCTGATATTGAAAGCGAAGACCTTAGATAGGCGACGTTTCAAATCTTTGATTTGACAGGAGCAAAAACATAAACTGTGCGAAGTAAATTAAATCGTTGAGATTTAATTTACGAGAGGCCTTAGATAGCCGCCGTTACGACTGAAGCGAAGCGAAAGGAGTGAAGAAATCTTTGATTTCACAGGCGGAAAAACATAAACTGTGCGAAGTAAATTAAATCGTTGAGATTTAATTTGTGAAAGAGCTTAGAAGATAAATAAAAAAGGACGATTAGCTCAGCCGGTAGAGTACTACATTGACATTGTAGGGGTCACGTGTTCGAGTCACGTATCGTCCACCATAAAAGAGCCTTTTTAAAAAAGGCTCTTTTAATATGCAAAACCATGACTTAAAAAAGTCTGCATGTTACAGATTTTTTGAAAAAATGTCAATAATTTGGTAACAAAATTTTACAAACAAGTCTATACTTTTTACATTCACTATGTTAAAATATAAATAGCTCATCTACCATTCGAAAAGATATTAGTGTAGAAAGAGTGTCGAATCCGCCTATTTACGGGCGGTTTCTGCTTTTAGATATTTTTCGTATGATTTTTGCAGTTGTCTTTTTTTGTGTTTGTATTTTACGGGGTAAGAAGTTATAAATACGTAATAATTAGGTGCTTCTCTAAGAATTATTACAAAATCTTTTTCTTCAAACCAAATAACCAGATTTTTTCTATTTTTTGAACGTTCTTCTCTAAAAATTTTTAATCCGACATATTGTGATTCAATGATTGCCCTATTCCAAGCGATTCTTTCACATCTATCTTTTGCAAAATCTCTAGAAGTATTGCCATTTTCGTCTTTTGTGTCTTCAGTTGTCATGTGGTGAAATGTTTGCGGTTTTCCATTTACCATCGGTTCTTTTTGCAATCCGATATGTTTGCCGTTGAAAATAGGTCTCGAATTTATAAAATCTTTTTTAAACATTTCAAAAACTTGTTCATAATAATCTTCAAATGGGATATTTTCGTCGTGTTCAAACAACTTTGGCAACCAAGAAAAATTAAAATTCATTACATTCGTTTCCATTCCATCTGAATAAATTAAATTTTTCTTCTCTTAATAGTGTTGATTTTGTTAGTATGTAACCCCTTTCGTTAATTCTTGATATGATTCTTTTTTTGGCAATACTGGTGGTTTTTTGTCTATTTTCATAAGAAATAGCACCTATAATCAAATCTGACAATTGAACCAACTCTACTTGGTGTGATTTTACTTCTTGAATTTTATTGATTATTTTTCCTTTAAAAGAGTATTGTTGCGACAGTTTTTTCTCTAAGCACTCTTTTAATTTTTCGATTTTTTTTGAGCCATTGGTATCCTTTATATCCAAATAAATATTGTATGTATTATATGGTTTAAATACTGTTTTTAGCATTGTGTAATACATTTTGTAGTAAAATTCGTCAAATTCCTCTGTATTGTTGAATTTGAGAGAATCTTTGTTTGGGACAAAAAGACTTCTGAATGTCAAATCCGAATTGTCAAAAAAGTAATCAATCACATCTATATAGAAGTTTAGTTTGCCGGATGAAACTTTTGTCCATTTCATTTCAAATCTGTTTTTTTCTACATATTTGTTTTTTAGGTTATATTTTTGTTTTATTTCTCTTATTCTTTTGAATATTTCTTTTGTTTTATTATTTGGACAAATAATTCCGCCCCAAACCATAACTTTTTGTTTGTCATTTTGCAGATGGCAGCTTTCATCACAATAAATATTTATTTCACTTGACTCCATAAAATCGTCCTTTTTTTTATTTTTTCTATTATAGCATACAAAAAGGGCATGTTCTACTGATTCTGCTTGTCCTAGCGTTGTAAAAAAAACTATAAAAAGATAAGTTATATTTTTTTAAATAGAAGAGTATTTGTGAACTATTTTTCATCAAAAAGCGTTTAGAATCTTTGTGATTTAAAAAAATGCTCTAGTTATCTATTTCTGTTGTTGATGAATTTATTGACAATTCGGCAATGAGTCTTGAAACTTCGTAGCCTGAAACCATTACTTCTAAAATAAGTTGCGAATTAATAAGAATTTTGTCGCCATATTCCATAGTATCAGGATTTAAGCACAAAAATTCAACAAAATCTTCTCCAACATAGAGAATTTTGCCAAATTCTGCTGCCGTTGCCCAACGCATGAATACGACTGTTTTTTCAAATAATTTTAGTTTTTGTATCATCCTCATATATACATGATATGATTTTATTTATGAAAGTCAATTTTGTTAATGATAATTGTAACATTGTAAATGATGGCAAAACCAATATGAAGCTAGATCTTGAAATGCTTGATTTTGCAATCAAAAACAAGATTGATTATGCGATGGTAAGGTTTTATCAATGGTATCCAAAGTGTATTAGTCTCGGAAAAAATCAAAAAAATGACATAAAAAACACTGATATCGATATCGTTACACGTCCGAGCGGCGGAAGAGCATTGTTGCATGATAGAGAATTGACTTATTGTTTTGTTTCACCTGTTTTTAAAGACAGCATTATAGAAAGTTACAAAGACATCTCGAACGGATTGATTTTGGGGTTTAGGAAACTCGGGATAGAGCTTTCTTATGGTTCAAATGAAAAGAAGAATCTTGCTTACTGTATGAATATTTCAACAGGTGCAGATGTTTCATACAAAAACAAAAAATTCATAGGTTCTGCTCAATATAGAAGCAGAGGTTATCTTTTGCAGCATGGTTCTATCCCTTATGAATTGGATTTTGATTTGATAGATAAAATTTTTAACCAAAAAACCTTAAAAGAAAATATTGTTACATTGAACGAAATAAATCCGAACCTTTCAACAAAACAAATAATAGAAGCATTAAAAGAAGGATTTGTTGAATATTTTTCAGCTATTTAAAATTTCGTTAATTTTTGCTATTGTTTTTGGAAAATACCAAGCCAAATACTGCGAACGTGTATAAGAATCACTGCCTCTTTCTCCATAATCAGAAAGAAGAATATTTGTTTCTGCAACAAATTCTTTTAATGCCATAGAGTTTTCTTCTTCAATATCGTTTATGTCTTCTTCTTCATCATACGAATCGAAATTTTCGTAATATTCGTCCATATAATTTTCGCTATCATTATTATCCAAATACATTCCAAGACTAGAAGGCAAGAAATAACCGATTATTTCTTGGGATGCTGTTGGGTATTCTTTTAAAAATTCTTTTAATTCTCTGCTATAAATATCAATCAGTTCTTTATTTCCACTGATTTTGCCAAAGTCTTCATTATCATCATCATAATCCAGAGAATGCATTACTTCATGGTAGAAAGAAGCGGAATTTATGCCGATATTTAATTCACTGGGAGGAATAAAACAAGATTCTATATCATCAACAATGCATATTTCATCTATTGTTTTTGTCATCTCTAGGATTTTATCTAATGGCATAGATTTTAGCATTTCAAAAAATTCATCCGAAGATTCTTCAAAATCAGAAATTTCTTCAGATTCTTCAGGCAACATATCCGAATTAGGTATTTCATCTGTTAATTCACACAACATGTCCGAAATAGGAATTTCTGTTATTTCGCCGTTTGGGTCTTTTATTTTGATTATTTTGTTTTCATCATCAAAATCGCCAAAATACTCTTTTGAATTTATGGTAGTTTTTGTTTTTGTATCCGAAATTTTTTCCCAAGTTCTGTTTATATCGAGCAAAGTTTCGCCATTGTCATCTTTGATTTTGTATTTGTATAATTTTGATATTGTTTTTCCGTTTTCGTCTGTTTTTTGGATATATTCTCTTTTTGTATTTGTGTCTTTGTAATTAAAATCTTCCGAAAATTTTGTAGAATTTCCGTCCTTTTCAACAGTTGCTATTTTCTTGCCTGAAATTTCTCCATTTTTTATCATTTTAATTACATCAAAATCTTCCGGATAATCATGCAAATCAAACTCTTCTATTTCATAAACCCCGCTTAACAAATCTGATTTATGAGTGTAGATAATTTTTCTCGGCTCGTCTGTTGCTTTGTCTTTTATGACTTCTATCTGCTCTTCTACATTCGGATCATAAGCAAAATCAAAAGTAGAAACGCCGCTCGTCTGCATTTGGACAGTTCTATTTGCATTATAATCCCAGCTGTGAACATTTCCATCGGGGTCTTTTTGTGTTGTTGTTTTTATTATGTCGCCTGTTGGCGGAAGTGTGATTGTTTTTAGTATTTTTGTGCCGTTTTTTAAATTTATGATTTTTGAAGCAACAAGAGAACTTTCTCCATTGTCTGCTCTTGTATATGCGATTCTATAACCTTTGCCTACTTCATCTAAAAAATTATTGACTCTTTTTTTATCCATATAACTGTCTACATAAGATATAACAGGATCTGTTGCACCTTTTTTGTACAATCTTGAAACATCATTGTCACGATTAAGCACTTCTTGAATACAATCACAAATACCATAAGACACGCAGAAGCTTGCTTGGTGCGGATTTACGTTTTGTTTCAATAGGTTTTTGTACTGTTGCATTTGGTCTTCATCAAAGTTGACCGTTTCTTCAACATCAGACAAAGAAAGCAAACCCGAAGTCAAAAAATCAAATACTTCTTTATCTTTGATTTTTTTTGCAAATTCTTCCAACAATTCAGGTTTTAACCTAGAAACAGGCATCAAATCTTTTGTTGTTATTGATTGATTTTCGAGCAAAAGCTTCACTGTTTCATTATTTTTCAAAAAACCAAGATTCTTTTCGCATTCTTCTTCATATCCGGAAAAAGAAATATTTTTTTGAAAAACATCATTAGCTATTGTTTGTTTTAGAGGTTTTTGTGCTATGTTTTTAGCAATTTTTGAATATTTTAACGTATTTGTGATGGCATTTATTTTCATACCATTTTAAAAAACGTGAAAATATTTTTTTGCTACTTTTAAAAAAAACTAATACTGAAAACCGTCTTCTTTCATTCTTCTTATTATTTCTTTTAAATCATCGTTTTGTGCAACAACAGACAATCTCACGTATCTGGTTGCATCTTTGTCAAATGCAGTCCCCGGAACTACGACAATGCCTGATTTTTCAAGCATTTGATTTGCATAATCTACACAATCAACGAATCTTTCTGGTATTTTTAACCACAAATAAAACGTCGCTTTTGGCATTTTTACGTTATAGCCTAAAGAAACAAGCCCATCAACAAAGCCTTGTATTTTTTCTTTGAATTTTTTGTTTTGAGAATCAATGTATTTTTGACCTTCAACACTTTCTAATAAATCAGCACTAGCATATTGCAGAACTTTAAATATGCCTGTGTCGATAGTTGATTTCATACGAGAGAGCATCGTAATGCCTGTTGAATTTCCGACTGCATAACCAACACGCCAGCCTGTCATTGCGTATGATTTTGACATTGAATAAAATTCAACGCAACATTCCATCGCTCCATTGCATTCTAGAGCAGAATGCGGTTTAAATTCTTCTTCATAATACATTTCAGAATACGCATTGTCTGAAATCAAAATTATTCCATTTTTGTTGCAAAAATCAACGCAATGTTGCAAATATTCTTTGTTACAAGTACATCCCAGAGGGTTGTTCGGATAATTTATAATGAGAGCTTTTATTTTGTTTTTGTCGCAGCCTTTTTTAATCAGTTTGTCTAATTCTTCTTCCAAATTTGGCATGAAGTTATTTTCTTTGTTCAATTCAATCCCATAACCAAACGCCCCTGACGAACGTATCATTTGGGAATAAGAAGCATATCCGGGTTTTGGAACAAGAATGATGTCTTGTTCTTTTGGGTCTTCTTTGTAGTTTACGATTGCTTTTATCATGTTTGCAATACCTTCTTTTGAACCAATCAAAGAAAATACTTCTGTATTTGGGTTCAAATCTACATTGAATCTTTCTTTCATTCTGTGTGCTACAGCGTTTAGAAATTTCTTTTCACCTTTTGGTGTAGAATATGTACCAAGAGAATCATCAGCAATGTATTCTATAGTTTTTTGTTTAACAAAATCAGGCACAGCATCCACCGGAGCTCCCATAGAAAGTGCTATTGGTTTTCTATTTTTTTTAATTAATTCAGGAGTCAATTCGATTTGACGTGCTTTGATTTCAAACATAATGTAGTTTTTCATTGTTTTTATTTGATTGTTAAACAAATCTTTATTCATACTTTTCCCTTTGGTGATATTTTTTACTGGAATATCATACCATCATTTGATTTTTTAGTAAATTTTTTTTAAGTTTTGTGTTAAAAAATTTTTTTCGGGTATTGATATTAATATGAGAGGTATTTTTTGTTAAATTAAGTGGAAATTGTATTTTAAATTTGTGTAATATAGTGTATAATAATATATGCCAGATGCAGATTATCTGTGCTAGAAACGGAGAAAACTATGCATATTCACGTTAATGGACGTAACATCGAAATTACCGATGCAATCAAAGCATACGTTAAAGAAAAAGCAGGAAAAGTAGCTGCTCACTATGAACAAATTGATTCAATCGATGCGGTTTTATCGGTAATTAAAAATCCTTCCGTTACAGAATCTCATGTTGCAGAAATTATCTGCAAAATAGGCGGTGAAACAATCACTGTTGAAGAAAAAGCCGAAAGTATGTATGCTTCTATTGATTTGGTTTGTGACAAATTAGATAGACAAGTGAAAAAGCTAAAAGAAAAAGGTTCATCAAAAGCAAAAACAGAATCAATTAGAACAACGACAGCAACAGCAACAGTTGAATAAAAATAGAATAATTGAAAAAACTAAAGCACCCATTTTGGGTGCTTTTTAAGTAGAATATTTAAAAAAATGAAATTAGAAATGTTTGTCTTTTGCAGAAATTCTTGCAATAGCTTTTGCAAGTGCAATTTGTGCCCTTGTCATATCAAGATTTTCATCTTTTGCTTTTAGCCTTGCTTGTGCTCTTTCTTTTGCTTGTTTTGCACGAGCTACATCAATATCACAATCTAGTTCTGCGATGTCTGTTAGTATAGTTGCTCGATTGTCAGAAAATTGCAATATTCCGCCCATTATTGCAACGCACTGAGTACCTTTTTCTTTTACTGCTTTTGCTACTCCGATATCCAGTGCACACACAACAGGAACGTGATTTTTTAATATTCCCATTGAGCCGTCTGTTGTTTTTACATACAATTCATCAATATCGTCTTCATAAACAATTTGTTGATGAGTTATGACTTTTAAATGAATATCATTTGCCATAAAAACTATACTCCAACAGCTTCTTGAGCACGTGCTTTTTCAAGAACATCTTCTATTGTTCCAACCATATAAAAGGCTTGTTCAGGAACGTTGTCGTGTTTTCCTTCTATGATTTCTTTAAAACCTTTTATTGAGTCTTCTAATTTTACATATTTTCCTTTTACGCCTGAGAATTGTTCAGCTACAAAGAAAGGTTGAGATAAGAATTTTTGGATTTTTCTTGCACGATTTACTGTCAATTTGTCTTCTTCAGACAATTCGTCCATACCCAAAATTGCGATAATATCTTGCAAATCTTTGTATTTTTGAAGAATTTCAAGAACTTGTTTTGCGACATTATAGTGTTCTTCGCCGATTATATGAGGATCCAATGCACGAGAAGAAGATTCTAGAGGGTCTGCAGCAGGATAAATACCCAATGATGCAATGTTTCTGGATAATACAGTTGAAGCATCCAAGTGAGTAAATGTAGTTGCAGGAGCAGGGTCGGTCAAGTCATCTGCCGGTACGTAAACTGCTTGTACAGAAGTAATTGAACCATCTTTTGTAGAAGTAATACGTTCTTGTAATTCACCAACTTCTTGAGATAGTGTTGGTTGATAACCTACAGCTGAAGGCATTCTTCCTAGCAAAGCAGAAACTTCTGAACCTGCTTGTACAAAACGGAAAATGTTGTCAATAAACAAAAGTACGTCTTGTTTTGTAACATCTCTAAAGTATTCTGCACAAGTCAATGTAGACAAGCCAACTCTCATTCTTGCTCCAGGTGGTTCGTTCATTTGACCATAAATAAGAGCAACTTTATCTAAAACGCCTGATTCTTTCATTTCGTTGTACAAGTCGTTTCCTTCACGTGTTCTTTCGCCTACACCACCAAATACGGAAACGCCGTCGTGTTCAGCTGCAATATTGTGAATCAATTCCATAATAAGAACTGTTTTTCCAACACCTGCACCACCGAATAGACCGATTTTTCCACCTTTTTGGTATGGCATCAAAAGGTCAATTACTTTGATACCTGTTTCTAATATTTCTATATTTGTATTTTGTTCAGTTAGTTTTGGAGAAGGTCTGTGTATCGGGAATCTGTCTTGTGCAACGACTTCTCCGGCATTATCTACAGGTTCACCCAATACATTTAATATTCTACCTAAAATACCTTTTCCAACAGGAACTTTGATTGGTGCTTGCGTGTTTATAACTTTCATTCCACGTCTAAGCCCATCCGTTGATGACATTGCAACAGAACGAACAGTATTTTCACCCAACAATTGTTGAACTTCTACTGTTGTTTTGTTTCCATCATCATTATAAATCTCAAGAGCATCATAAATTTCAGGTAATACTCCATCATCAAATTTTACGTCAATTACAGGTCCTATGATTTGTACAATTACACCTTCGTTTGCCATACTTTTACCTCTTAAATAGTATTATAGTTATCTAGATTATAACTTATTTGATTTTTTAGAAAGTAAAAAAATTTTTAATTTCATCCTTTTGGATGAGAATAATTATTTAAAAATTTTTAATGAAAAATCACTTCCTTTTAAAATTATATATTCAAAAGTTTTTTCAATAACAGAATGATTTTTTAGATTTTTGCTTTTTTCATCTAATGGCAAAAATTCATAATTTTCCAATTTTATGTATCTTCTGTTTATTTCAACATAAGGACTGGCCCACGGATAAAGTGCTCTCAAGTGCCTATCTACATCGGCTTTTGGCTGGTTGAGATTTATTATAACTTCTTTTGTTGTGATTTGGTGTTCGTATGTAGCGTATTTTTCGTCTTGTTTTATTGGTTGAAGCTGATTTTTGTCTGCCAATTCGAGCAAATCTTTTACCATTTCGACTGCGAGTTTGCAAGTTTTGTTTTTTAATGTTTTGCCATTTTCATTTTCTGAAATAGTAATTGCTTCTGACAATAAAATATCGCCTTTGTCGAATTTTTCATTCATAAAATGTACAGTGAGCCCTGTTACTTTTTGATTTAAATAAATTGTCCAAAAATAAGGATTTGCCCCTCGATTTTTAGGCAAAAGTGCCGGATGAAAGTTTATACAAGGTACAGTGGACAATATTTCAGAGCCGAATTTTTCACCCCAAGAGCCGACTATTATCATATCGGGTTTAAGTTTTTTGATTGCAGAAAGAAATTTTTTGTCATTTACGCTTTTTGCTTTTATTTCTTTTAGTTTTTCAGATTTTATGATTGTAAAATCTTCTGAAGGATTAAAAATATCTTTAAAAAAAAGTTCAAAACCGCTATATCGTCTTCTATCAGAGCGAAAAACTGCCAAAATCTCGTGGTTTGAGGATTTTATTCCTTTAATCAGAGAAAAAAGCATTTGACCATATCCGACTAAAACAATCTTTTTCATTTTTAGAATTATATATTAAAAAAATAGAACAAGAAAGAATTTTTTTTGGCTATTAAAAACTTCTTTTCTTGTTGTATAATATGTACATATTTTTAGAAAGAGGGAGAAAGTTTTTTGAAAAAATTAGTTGTCGTATTATCGGTATTGTTGTTTTTAAATGGAAACTTTGGTGTCGCAAAAGAAGTTTCGCAAGCTGACATTCAACGATATAGTGCATATTATTCTAATGGTATGCAGTTTTTCAAAAATCAACAATTTTCTTCCGCAATAACAGAATTTAAAAAAGTTCTTAGATTTTCACCCTACGACAAAACGACCCAAAATGCCCTTGCAAACACATATTACGCAAGAGCTCAGTATTATCAAAAACAAACAAAAGAATACAAAAAAGCACTTCTTGACTACAAAAGTGCGTATTTCTATGCAAAATACTGGCAAGACACTCCGCTGGATTCAAATTTGATTTCTTCATCTCTTAAAGAAATCAACGATTTAGAAAAAAGATTGGCAGTTTCGTCTTCTTTGGAATCTCGTATCCAAAGTGCAAAAATCCTAAAAGCCCAAGGGGAATTGGCTGCTGCAGGATATGAATTGGAACAGGTAAAAAATACAAAATACAAAGAAGTTGCTTATGAAAATTTGGGAAATATCTTCAAAAACCTGAACAATCTGGCTTCTGCAATGGATTGTTACAAAAGTGCGATAGATATCAATCCAAAAAACCCAAGAACCCACTTTTGGTATGGAACAATGCTTGATGAAGCAGGAAATTTTGAAGCAAGTATGGAACAATTCAATCTTGCTTTGCAATATGGGGACAAAAGTCCTGAGTTGTTAGAAGTTCTTGAAAACAAATGGACTCAAAGCCTCGTTAAAAATCCTAACAATTCTCAAAACTATGTCAATTTGGGTGCGATTTATCAAAAACAAGGCAACTATGATGGAGCAAAAGCCCAGTATCTAAAAGCTTTGAACCTTAATCCAAATGATGAAGTTATATTGTACAATTTGGCTTCTTTGTATATCGAGCAAAAGAACTACAATGGAGCAATCGGCGTCTACAATGAGCTTTTGAGTAAAAATCCAAAAAACGCCGAAACTCTAAACTACAAAGCAGAAACATTAAAAAAACTAAACAAATTTGATGAAGCAATAAATGTTTATGAAAATATATTGGCTCTAGAACCTAACAACCAAAATGCTAAAGCGGAAATTGACGATATAATTTTGAATCATTTTTCAGGCGAAAAATTGCAAAATTACATGCAACAATTAGCTTTGAAAAACCCAAACAACTACGAAGCACAGTTTAATTATGCTCTTGAGCTTCATAAAAACAAAAATTACCAAAAAGCGACTGAATTTTACAATAAAGCAATAGCCCTAAATTCTTCTAAAGAAGAAAGCTACATTAACCTTGCTCAGATTTATATCGAACAAAAAAATTATGAAAAAGCAAAAGAAACAATAAATAAAGGGCTTATGATTTTGCCGAACAATTCAAAACTAAGCCAATATTTGCAAGAAGTCAAAAACTATGATGCAAATGCACAATATGACCTTGCAACAAAATTGTTTGAACAAAAAAATTACAAAGCTGCAATTAATGAATATCTAAAAATTCAAAACAAAAACGATGATGTAAAATCAGCAATTGCCGGTTGTTATTGGGAATTGAAAGATTATCAAAATGCCAACAAATACTATCTTGACATTTTGAAAAATCAACCAAACAATACAGAATATCTAACATCGAGTGCTTGGGCGTATTATTCTTTGAATGATTACAATAATGCAAAATCAATGGCAAATAGGGTTCTTTTGCTTGACAAAACTAATGCTGATGCAAAAAATATCATAGCAAACATAGAAGAAATCCAAACCCAAGATATGCTGCAAACAGCTATTTCTCAATATGAAAAAGCAGATTTTACAACAGCATTGATTACATTGAACAACTTTTTATCTAAAATGCCAAACGATGAATATGGGCTATATTACAAGGCTCTAACTCTTGATGAATTAAAAAAACAACAAGAAGCAATAAAAATCTATAAAACTCTGATTTCTAAAAATCCAAATTTTGCAGAAGCGTATTATTCTTTGGCACTGGATTTGGACAATACAGAAAATTATAAAGAAGCAATAACAAACTATGAAAAATATTTGTCTCTAAAACAAGGACAAAATGATGAAACGACGAATTTTTCGACATCTAGAATAAAAGAATTAAAAGATTATTTAGCAAGTTTAAAAAAATAAAGGAAAATTATGAAAATATTGGTACTGAACGGTCCAAACCTGAATCTGTTGGGAACTAGAGAACCCGAAATATATGGCAATACGACACTAAAAGATATAAATTCTTCTCTTGTTGAATATGCAAAAACTTTGTCAAAAAATATCTCACTCGAATTTTTTCAATCTAATTCAGAAGGAGAAATAATAGACAAAATTCAACAAACTGATGCAGAAGGTTTGATTATCAATCCGGCAGCCTATACTCATACGAGTATTGCAATATCTGACGCTATAAAAGCAACAAAAATAAAAGCTGTAGAAGTCCATTTGTCCAATGTTTCTAATAGAGAAGATTATAGAAAAATTTCTTATGTATCGAATGCTTGTATAGGTACAGTTGCCGGTTTTAGAGAAAACAGCTACAAAATGGCACTGTTTGGATTGTTTAACGAATTAAAATGAATAAAGAATTTGAATTTTTAAACATAATTTCAAAATCACTTTCTGACAATAGTTTTTTAGGAAGCGATTGTGCGTATTTGGATGAATACAAAATTGCAATTTCAAAAGACATTTTAATAGAAGATGTGCATTTTTCACTTTCTTTTATGACGCCATCAGAAATTGCAAGAAAAGCACTGTTGGTTAATATTTCTGACATTTTAGCCTCTGGTGCGAAGCCAAAATACGTGCTTATCGGTTTGAGCGGCAATTTAAACCAAAAATTTATAAAAGAATTTTACAAAAGTCTAAATGACACAATAAACGAATTCAACATAAAAATAATAGGCGGTGATTTGACAAAATCAGACAAAATCGTCGTTTCGGTTACGATTTTGGGCGATTATAAAAACAGAAATGTTTCTTCCAGATTTAATGCAAAAGATAACTACATAGTAGCGGTAAAAGGTGAATTTGGCTCGTCTTCTCAAGGGTTGGAAGATTTAATCAATAAAAAAGAAAATTACTTTACGGCTTTTCACAAAAATCCAACCCTATACCCAGAGCTATCTGAAAAAATTTCTACAAATACTGAATTTCCTTATGCAATGATGGATTCTTCTGATGGGCTTTTGGATTGTTTGAATCAAATTTCAGAAAAAAGCAAAGTGAAAATCGAAGTAGATTTCAATAAAATTCCAACAAAAATTGATGACAAAAACCGTATTTTGAATGGTGGAGAAGACTATAGTCTGGTTGTTTGTTTGGATAAAAGAGATTTTATAAAATTTCCTTCTCTTGTAAAAATCGGTGCTTGTTCAAAAGGTGAAGGGGTTTTTGTAGACAATGAAAAAATGATTTTTGAAGGATACAAACATTTTGACTAAAATATCAACAATAATCACGTCAGGCGGAAATTCAACACGCTTTGGCTCGAACAAATTACTTGAAAAACTCGGAAAATATTCTGTTATCGAAACAACAATTTCAAAATTTTTGGATTTGGCAGATGAAATAATAATTCCCTGCAAAGAAGAAATAAAAAAACATATTTTAAAGTCTTGTTTGTACAATGAAAAAATAAAATTTGCTCCATCCGGTTCAACTCGTCAAATAAGCGTCTATAATGGGATTCTTGCTTGTTCAAATCCAAAAATCGTCTTAATCCATGATGGTGCAAGACCATTCATCAACAAAGAAACCATTAAAAAAACAATAGAAATGACTTTTGAAAAAAAAGCCGTTGTTGTAGGAAATTTTGCTGTTAATACAATAAAAACAGTAGAAAACGGAAAAATTACAAAAACTCTGGACAGAAAAAAAATCTTCGAAGCCCAAACCCCACAGGCATTTGAATATGAACTAATCAAAAACATTCACACAAAATACAAAGACAAAACAGATTTTACAGATGATTCTTCTATGCTGGAGGCTTGTGGCATTGAGGTTTTCGTTTTGGAAAACGAATTTAATAATACAAAAATTACGACAAAAAAAGATTTAGAAAATTTTATAAAATGATAACTATCCAAAAAGCCAATAAAACCTTATGCTAAAGCATATTTAAAAACTTGCTTAAATGCTTTAAATTGTAAAATATAAATTTTTTATAAAGAATTAAGAGGTTTTTATGCTTTTAGATAAAAAATACAATCAAAATGAAAACTATTATTCAAACGAATTTAAAAATGTTTCAAAAGAAATATTGCCTTGGCTTGAAAATATAGCGATGGAATATAGGTGTAAAATCGAAAAAAAAGAATGGAAAAGTAAATACAACAACTATGTAATCTATGATTACGAGCCGTTTTGTTCTGATGGCTTTGAAATAAATGTTACTCTTTCGTCTTATCAAAATGAATTTTTGAATTTTGTGAGATATTTGTATGACAACAAAGTTCAAACAATCGGATATCTGAAAAATTGCTTAACTCTATAAAAATCAAATTTATAAACGACTTGCACAAAAGAAAATTAAGCGATAGAATATTAAGAAATATAAAATTTCGGTCTTTTTCAATAATAGACTAGCAAAATTTTTTATTTTTATGTTTTGTATAAGAAATTGAATTTTATTAAACACAGCCGCTAATGGAGAAAATAATGAGTAACGATATATCAAGAGATTTGACTAGCTATGACAAAGTTAAGATTCCATCAGGCAGAATAGAATCAACAAAAACAACCGAATCTATTTCTGTATCTGAAGAATTGAAAACTGGTTCTGAAGCTATGCAATGTCTTGGTGCAATGGGCTGTGCACAAGTAAACATGCAAAAAAATTCTATCAGAAAATCAACAGAAGAATTTATGAATGATCCTTTTTTGTATGAAACAAAAATGAATTTTTGTGATAGTTTAATAAAAGATGGATACGATATTTTTAAAGCTATGGAAATTACAGATAATTTTTTTGACTGTTTAAAAGATGAAAATACATATAGGGATTAAGATGGAAACAATATCAAAAAATTTAACAATACTGAATCACCCCGTAATAAGCCACAATTTGGCAATAATTAGAGATAAAAATTCTTCTTGCGAAATATTCAAAAACGCACTCAAACGTATTACTTATGCATTGATTTTTGAGGCGACAAAAAATCTTCATACAACAAAAAAAGAAGTCGAAACTCCTTTGACAAAGACAGTTTGCGATGTTTTTGATAATGAGAGTCAACTTATCATTGCACCTATTTTGCGTGCAGGGATGATTTTTTGCGAAATCGCACAAGAAATGCTTCCTTTCGCAAACGTTCATCATATCGGGATGTACAGAGATGAAGAAACTCTTGAGCCTGTTTGGTATTATGATAAAAGAAAAGAAATCAAAAAAGACAAATCAAAAGTCCAAGTTATTTTGCTTGATCCTATGCTTGCAACAGGCAACAGTGCAATTGATGCAATCAAAAACTTCATTTCAAAAGGCGTGTTAGAAGAAAATATCGTATTTATGAGTCTTATTTCTTCGCCTGTTGGCATAGAAAAAGTTGCAAAAACATTCCCAAAAGTTCAAATAATCACGGCTCATCTGGACGATTCTCTAAATTCAAAAGGTTACATTTTACCGGGGCTTGGTGATGCAGGAGATAGAATATACAATACTATTGATTAGTTTTTTAAAACTATTTCACATCAAAAATAAATTCATCCCCGCCAAAATGTTTTAGTCTGACATTCTTCTTTCCGTGGATTGTGATGAGTGATTTAATTTCGCCATTTTTGTAGTTTTTAAATTCACTTCTTGAAACGGTAGGGTAAATATAAAACAAATGGAAAGTTCTGAATTTTTCATCATTTAAAAGAAGAACTTTCTTTTGTGTCATGCGTTTATTTTTTATTGAATATTTTTTGTTTCTGTCAAATTCAGAAACCAAAACAATTTCGTAATCGGGAAAAAGTTCTTGTACTTGTTCTTTTGTTAACAATTCACTGTTTTCATAAAATTTCAATTCATCTTCGTTGAAGATTATTGTTCGATTGTCAAATTTTAGTTCATAATTTGCAAAAGCAGGTAAAATCATCAATGAAAACAACACAGAAAACAAAACTTTTTTCATAAAAACTTCCTTTTTTATTTCACTTTAGCATAAAAACAATTTTTGATAAAAACAAAAATATGCTATAATTTTTCTATATGAAAAAACTCAACATAGCATTTATTTGGCATTTTCATCAACCAAATTACCAAGCTGATTTTGATGGTGACTTTTTACTTCCTTGGGCAAGACTCCATGCGGGCAAAGATTACCTCGATATGCTAAAATGGACAGACAAATTTCAAAATTTAAAACTGAATTTTGACTTTTCGCCTGTGCTTTTATCGGCTTTGCAAAAGTATTTGGATGGTGCAATGGATTTGCATTTGAGGGTTTTTTTGAAAGATGAAAATGAAATAACTGAAAAAGAAAAGATTTTCATCTTGAACAATTATTTCGACTTGAATTACAAAAATATGGTTCTAAAAAATCAATATTTTACAGAACTGTACAACAGACGCTCTGATGCGGAAAATCTCAATGTCGATATGTTCACAAACCAAGAATACTCGGACATTATGGCAAATTTCACTTTGCTTTGGATTGATGAAAGTTTTAAAAACGACTATTCTATTTTAAAAGGGCTTTTTGAAAAACAAAAAAACTACACTTTAGCAGATAGAAAAAAAATCTACGAAATTCAACTCGACATAATGAGAAGAATTTTAAAAGAGTACAAACAATACCAAAATGAAAACAAAATCGAAGTTTCAACAAGTCCGTATTATCACCCTGTTTTGCCTTTGTTAATTGATTTTAAAAATAAATCAATAAAAAACAAAGAAAATCTTCCCCAAAATCAAAACTTTTATGAAGATGCAAAACAACAAGTCGAGCTTGCTATCAAAAAATATGAAGAAATCTTCGGCAAAAAACCAAACGGTTTTTGGTTGTCTGAGCAATGTATCTGTCCAAAAACTGCAGAATTGTTGTCGAATTATGGTATAAATTGGACAATTTCTGATGAAGGGATACTGTCAAAAACCCTAAAAAGAGAATTTATAAGGGATTTTGAAGGCAATTTGGAAAATCCTTTTGATTTGGCACAAGTATACAAAACAAAAAGCAAACACCCTATAAACATTCTTTTTGGCGATTCGTTTTTTTCTAATTTGATTAACTTTGGATATGGAAATTACGATTATCGAGTGGCTGCTAATGATTTGTATGAAAAAATAAAAATAATCCAATACAAACTTCAAAATTCTCCAAAAGAAAACCACATTATCACAATTGCAATGGATGGAGAAAATTGTTGGGAAACATATCAAAATGATGGCAACGACTTTTTGAATGCTTTGTATGGACTGATTTCAGAAGACGCTACATTAGAAACTGTGCTTGTTAATGATTTTATCAAACAAAACAAACAAGAACCTATTGAAAACTTGCAATCGGGTTCTTGGATAAAGAGAAATTTCGACTTGTGGATAGGTGAATCAACAAAAAATGTTGCTTGGCTATATTTGTCCAGTGTTGAAAAAGACTTTGAAAAATATAAACAAACTGCTCTAAAAACAGCAAAAACAGGAGAAGAAAAACAAAAATTAAAAGAAAAATTGTTTCTAGCAAAAAGAGAAATCTTAATTGCACAAAGCAGCGACTGGTATTGGTGGTATGGAGAACCCAACGAATCAAAGAGCGACGGGATTTTTGACTTCTTGTTCAGAAGTCACCTGATGAATGTCTACCAAATATTAAATTTAGAAATCCCTCAGTATTTGTCTATTCCTTTGGCAAATGCAACAACAAGACCACTCAGAAATCCGATTGGAAAAATCACCCCAACTCTAAAAGCAACAAACGAAGATATTTCTGAATGGGAAAATGCGGGTTTTATCTTTGTGCCTGATAGTCCGACATCTAATATTTCCAGATTAATCAAAAATATTCATTTTGGTTATGATGATATGAATCTTTATTTTAGATTTGAACTGAACAAAAATTCTGTCAAAATAAACTGGGCAAACATAGAAAACCAAATTGCGATTTATTTTTCTAATGAAAATGCACAGAATTTTTCTTCTATTCGTTTTGTGAACAAAAACGAAAACATCTATCCTATCTTGAAAAACCAATTTTCAAACGAAGTCCGCTTTGTTTTTGATAGTCAAAAAATTTCAAAATTGCATTTTTCAAAGTCAATAAACTGGACTTTGTGGAATCAGACAATTCCCAAAAATTCAAAAGTCGCATACAAAGACGTTATAGAAATAAAAATAGCTTTAGAAGAATTTGAAATTTCAAGAGGAAATCTTTCGTTTTTCATCATTGATGCAACAAACGAAATAATAAACGAAGTTTATCCGCAAGATGTCTTGATAAATTTAAAATTTGAATAAAAACTAAAAATTAACAAACATTTTCAGTTTTCCGTTGTCATTTCTGTAATTTAGCCAACCTGTTTTTTGGGAATTTCCAAAATCCAAAACTTTAGTGAGTACCCAGTTTCCTTGAAATAACCAAGGAGCAATATGGCGAGGCATATCAGCAACGCCAAGCGAATTTGTTTGTTTTACCGGTGCAGAATACATTGTTCTATCGGGCTTTTGTACGTCTTTAAAAAAATACATTCCGTATTTTTTTCCATAATAATCAAAAAATTCTCTTGTTGTGTAATATTTGTTTTTGCTCTCTTCTACCCAACCGCAAACAGGGCTTTCTGCTTGATTGAAACAAACCAAAGACCATCCTTCTGTTTCATCTATTGTGGACAAAAACGCCAATTTTTTGTCTTCTTTATATACAACAAAAATATCATCCAGATTGCATTTTTGTTTGTTAATCGAGCATTGGGGTTCACTTTTGAAATCAAAATTTAGAGTTTCCAGTATTTTTCCATCATTTTTTGCTTCTTGCCTCATAATTAAAGGAGAATGAACGAGCGTAAAACCTACTCCTGCTCTTTTTATTGAACTCGTATAATAAGGCATAACCTCGATTTGAGCAAAAACAGAAGTCATTACAGCACTAAACAAAAATAAAAATAGAACGATTTTTTTCATACCAATATTATTATAAAATTTTTTGGATTTTGCAATTAGTAAAATATTTTTATTGTAGAATAAAAATATGATTGAAAGATATTCCAGAGAAAAAATGGCAAAAATATGGGAATTGGATTCAAAATTCTCGTATTATTTGGATGTAGAATTGGCGGTTGTAAAAGCCCAAGTCGAATTGGGTAATTTTAGCGAAGAAGTCTACACGAACATAAAATCGACAGCAAAATTTGATGTTGAAAGAATAAATGAAATAGAAGCTATAACCAGACACGATGTTATTGCTTTTCTCCAAAATGTGAACGAAAACGTCGGAAGTGTTTATTCGCCTTATATTCACAGGGGATTAACGAGTTCTGATGTTATAGATACAGCTTTTGCTTTGCAAATCAAAGACGCATCAAAAATAATAAATGAAGATTTGGATATTTTGATTGCGAATGTAAAAAATCTCGCTTTTAAACACAAAAATACAGTGTGCTTGGGAAGAAGCCATGGAATTGCCGCAGAGGTTATTACTTTTGGTTTTAAGTTATTGAATTTATTAGACATGCTAAAAAGAGCCAAAGACCGCTTCAATTATGCACTGGAAGATATTTTGACAGGGCAGATTTCCGGCCCTTGTGGAACATATTCAAATATCAATCCTCTGGTCGAAGAAAAAACCTGCAAGATTTTGGGTTTAAAACCTGCAAAAATTTCCACTCAAGTAATCGCTCGTGACAGGCATGCATTTTTTATTCAAGCAATAGCACTTATTGGTGCAGTTATTGAAAGTTTTTCTATAGAAATCAGACATCTGCAACGTTTTGAAGTTTGCGAAGTTGAAGAAGGCTTTTCATCAGGACAAAAAGGCTCTTCTGCTATGCCGCACAAAAAAAATCCGATAGCAAGCGAAAACCTCTCAGGATTGGCTAGGATTTTGAGAAGTAATACAATTTCTGCTATGGAAAATATTGCTCTATGGCATGAAAGAGATATTTCTCATTCATCTGTTGAAAGGGTAATTTTCCCTGATAGCACTATTTTGATTGATTATATGCTTAATCGCTTTAATAATGTGATTACAAATCTTGTAATAAAAGAACAAAATATGCTAAAAAACATAGACAAATATGGTGGAATTATTTATTCGCAAAGTTGTCTTTTAAAGTTAACAAACGAAAAAAGAACAAGAGAAGAAGCATATAAAATTGTCCAAAAAGAAGCGCTGGATGCATTTAATAACAATGGCAACTTTAGAGAAAATATGAAAAAATACTTGTCAGAAGAAGAGATAAACGAGTGTTTCAGTCAAAAAAGTTACCTTCAAAATATAGACAAAATTTTTAAGAGATTTGAATAAAATCAAACTTCTTTTTGTGCATAATTACTATACGCATATAAAAAGGAACGCTTATGCCTGAAATCAGACTATGCCCTCTAGTAACACAACATTTTAAATCGCAAACAAAACCAACCGAATCAAAACCAGAATACAATTCTTCAAACCAACCAAAATTCGACAAAAAGAAACTGGCTTTTTCTACAATGGCGGCGATTGGCGTTGTGGGGCTTGCTTTTGGTATTGTACATCACAAGAAGAACAATTTAGAACAAATCCAAGAACCGCTGCAGACATTTGCAGGTGATTTTGAAAAAGGTGTAAAAAAATTCTTTAATAATGGAAATTCTATCAATGGTGTAAAACTAAATAAAGGCAGAGCAATAAACGTTGATGGTAGCGGTTTTTCTGGCGTTATGAAAACAATGAACAACAAAAATGAAAAAATTACGCTGGAATATGTTGATGGCTATGTTAAAAAATCAACAAAAAATGAAAAATTATTCAAGACTTTTGACTATTCTTCTTTGGCTAATGGACAAAAAACAGTCGTAATAGATACATTTGATGAAACAGGAAATTCAACAAACAAAATCCAACAAAAATTTTACGATAATGGCAAAATTGCAAAAACAATAAGACCAAGAGCTACATCAGGCGATATTAGAGAAAAAGGCAATATAATACTGGAATTTTCAAAAGACGGAAAAATGCTCTCTGATATTGAAACCAGAGAATGTATGGGAATCGAAAAAGCTATATTTTATTCTAAAGATGGTAAAACAATAGAAAGAGAATTAAAAAGAAAAGTCTCTGACCTAAACAACTACAGCTTTTATGAAGAAACATTGTTTGCAGACGGTTCGCCTTTAAGACAAAAAACTTGTCGCTATAGTATTGATTTTGGGTTTGATGTTGATATAAATACAGATACTTTTAAACAAACAATGAATACGCCTGATATTATAAAGTTGTTCAAAAATGGAAAACCTGATAAAGGAATAATTGCAGGAAGAAAAGACGGTGCAATATTTTTAAAAGATTTGTCAGATGAAAAATCTCTGGATGATTTTAGGATTTCAAAATACTACACAGAACCAAGTTTGACTTTGAGCCGATATGATGCTAAAACAGATACTTTTAAAAAACTAACTTTAGAAAATAACGAATGGACAAATGGTGAAAGCGAAAAAAACATTTCTCCTTTTTCTAAAAAAGAATTGCTTCAAAAAGCAGATGAATTGGATGAAGCAATGAGAATTTTGAAAGAAGACAATATAATAGTAAACCAAAGAGGAAAAGAAGAAGGCGACTTTGATTTGTATCCGGAAAAATTCACAGCTCATATTCAAAAAATAAGAAATTATGCAACAAGTTTATAGTAATATTATTTGTGTTTTTCAATAGTTTTTGAAAAATCGTTCACTTTTCCACTGAATTTTCTTTCTTTTTCTTTAAATAATGTTGTAGAATTGTCGATTTGGGTTTTTGCATCATCCATTTTTGTATTCATTTTAGAAAAATTATCTGATTTTAGTTTTGAAACAGAATCAAGCATGTTTTTTGTAGAATTTTTGTCTATTCCTTTGACAAATTTTTCTATTTCTTCTACTACATCAACAAGCCCTATTGCCTCCAAAATCACATCATGGAGTCTGATATTGTCACCTGTTAGTATTCCTACCCTGCAATCACCATCCGGCGGCATTAATTCAATAGATTTTGAACCTCCAAGCCCGTAAAACTCTACTCTTGCTACTGTTCCGTTGGGTATTTTCATGTCTTTTTTTGTCACAAGAATTTGTACGTTTATATGTTTTCCTGATGCTTTTAGTCTTCTTACATATCCTACATTAATGCCCATAAAACGAACCGGAGAGCCTTTTGTGATGCCATCAATATCTTTAAATTGAATAGTATAGACATTAGGTTCTACAAACAATTTTGAATATCCAAAAATAGCTCCCGTAAATACAATCAATAAAAGAGTAGTCCAGACTATTATTTCAGCAACAATATAACGTTTCATCATAATAAAATTATAAAACAAGAATTCTATTTTTTAATACGCTTATATTATTATTTTTTATTTCAGTCGTAACTGTGGTTTTCTAAGTTTTCGCTTTCAGTATCTTTCAACTTCGTATAGCTTTATGCTTGACAGTAAAAAATTTTAGATTTATAGTGTGACTATACCCTAGGGGGGTGTTAAAACCTTAATTAATAATATATTAATTAGAAGCACAAATAGTAAAAAATAGGAGAAAAAAATGAAAAAATTACTTTTAGGATTATTATTCATGGGGTTGATGGTATTCACTGCAAATGCTGCATCTGCTTGTGATTGTGGTTGTCAAAAAGAAAACTGTAAATGTAACTGTCACAAAGAACAAGTAAAAGATTGTACTTGCGATTGTCACAATGGAAAAGAATGTACAAAAGAAGACTGCAACTGCACTTGCCACAAAAAATGCAAAAGATTCTGCAAATGTGCTTGTCACAAAAAAGCAATAATCAAATGCAATTGTGATAAAAAATGTGATTGCGATAAAAAATGCGATTGCCAAAATGGTGGAAAATGCGACGAAGACTGCAGCTGCCAAAAAGACAATTGCAAAAATTGTAAAGAATAATAATTGGTGATAATATTTCTATATACTGTTAAAAAGGTAAAATATGCACTGTGACAAACAAAAGACTTTAAGATTATTAAAAACCACAAAAGGTCAAATAGAAGGTTTGATTAAAATGGTAGAAGAAAATAGAGATTGTATCGAAATCAGCAATCAGATTCTGGCTGCAAGTTCTATCCTCAAAAAAATAAACCTCGATATTCTAAAAGGACATTTTTCTCATTGCATAAAAGACTCTTTTAATTCAGGAAACGAACAAGAAATTGAAGAAAAATTTGAAGAAATAAATTCAATTCTTGCTAAAATATTAAAGTAAAAGGTGCATTAATCTGCACCTTTTGGCTTTTCTACCCAAACATAAGTTGCTTCTTTTATTTCGTTTATTTTTTTGTAATAAAAAGGATTTTGGGCATTTTTATCGTATTTTTTCATTTTTCTATATAAAAAGTGGAAGTATTTTATCATATTTCCTCCTTTCTAATTTTAAAAAGGGGTAATTTTATTATCGCAATTTTAAAATTTTTTAAATTACCTAATTTGCCAATTCATTTCTTGTCTATTTGGACTGTTCTTGTAAAATCAAATTTAGCACATATAATAGTCATCTACACCAGATATATGAATTTTGTTTATACCGGTAATTTTTTAGGCTAAAATAGACCTCAGGGGAGAATTTTACTTATGAAAAAAACTCTAATTATAACTTCTATAATAATATTTGTGTGCGTTTTGACACGTTTTTCATTTACAAAATACAATGAAATCCAAAGAAATAAACAACTACAAGCTGCCTCGACTCCTGTTGTTGAACAAAATCAAGTAGAAGAAAAAGAAATATTCAAATCAATCGAAATCCCAGGTAGAGTACAATCAATGGACAAAGTTGATTTGGTTGCCAGAATCGAAGGATACTTGCAAAAGAAACATTTTTCTGAAGGTGACTATGTAAAAAAAGGACAAGTTCTTTTTACAATAGAACAAACCCAATATATAAATGCCCTAAACGATGCAAAAGCACAATTGCAAAATGCAAAAGCAACTCTATATAAAGCAACACGTGATTACGATAGAGGTGCAGAGTTGGTTAAAAAAGACTACATCTCAAAATCAACTTATGACGGATTATATGCGGACAAATTGGCTGCTCAAGCTTCTGTAAAATCAGCTTCTGCTGCTGTAGCGGAAGCCCAAAGAAGATTGGGTTATACAACAATAAAAGCTCCAACAGATGGCAGAATCGGTTCTCTTCAAATTCAAGAAGGAAATTATGTCACAATAACAAACGGTACGATTGCAACAATCACAAAAACTAACCCAATTTATGTAAAATATTCTGTTGATTCAAAATTATTTAATGAAATAAGAGAACAAGATTTTATCCCAAAAAAAGGCAGCGAGCCGATAAAAGTGGAAGTTATTTTGCCTTCCGGACAAACTTATCCGATAAAAGGTGTCCAAGATTTTTGGGATAACCAAATTTCAAATACAACAGGCACACTTGATTTTCGTGCAACATTTAAAAACGACGAAAACATCCTAATCCCCGGAGATTTTGTAAAAGTAAAAGTATATTCTAACCAAAAAAACAATGTTTTGGTCGTTCCGATGGAATTTGCTCTACAAGATTCAACAGGCAGATATGTTTATGTTGTAGACAAAGACAACACCGTACAACAAAAATACTTTAAAGATAACGGACAATACGAAAAATACTGGATTATTGAAAGCGGATTAACAAAAGACGACAAATATATTTCGACCAATATAACAAAAATCATGCCAAAAATGAAAGTAAAAACCGAAATAAAACAAAAAGAACAAAACCAAGAAAAGTAAATTAAATTGACGAGATTTGATTTATAAAAGACTTTAAATAAGCGACGTTTCAAATCTTTGATTTGACAGGAGCGAATAAAATGTACGAAATAAAAGACTTCTGACCAACAAGGCTTTTATGCAGTCCGTACCACAATTAAGAGGAAACAATATGCTAGATTCAAAATTTTTTATAGACCGTCCTAGATTTGCACTTGTTATATCAATTGTAATTATACTTGTTGGTGTAATAGCGATGACAAAACTTCCTCTCGAGCAGTATCCGAACGTTACTCCTCCACAAGTTAGGGTTAGTGCGACGTATATGGGTGCGAGTTCTGACGTTATTGAATCAACTGTTGCGGCTCCGATTGAGTCTGCTGTAAACGGTGTTGAACACATGTTGTATATGACATCAGATTCAAAAGATGGCTCTTATTCGCTTAATATTTATTTTGAAGTAGGTTCTGACCCTAATATGAACGTAGTAAACGTTCAAAACAAAGTTTCTTTAGTAACATCTCGTCTTCCGTCTGATGTATCTCGTTATGGTTTGACTGTAAAACAAAACACAGGTGGCGGCGGTTTGTTGTATTATGGTATTTATTCGCCGGACAATTCTGTCGATTTGATTACTTTATCAAACTATGCTGCGATATATCTAAAAGATGAACTATCACGTATTGATGGTGTTGCAGAAGTACAAGTTTTTGGTGGAAAAGACTATTCAATGAGAATTTGGCTGGACAGCCAAAAGCTTGCTGCATTGAATGTTTCGCCATCAGAAGTATCAAATGCAATCAATGCCCAAAATGCCCAAGTTTCAGCCGGTGCTTTGGGTAATGAACCTATAATAGATAAAAAAGAAATGGCGATTACACTGAGAACTCCAGGACGTTTAAAAACTGTCGAAGAATTTGAAAATGTAATTGTTCGCTCTGGTGTAAACGGACAAGCAATAAAAGTAAAAGATGTTGCTCGTGTTGAGCTTGCGGGTGAAAATTATGTAACAGAAGGAAAAGTTGACAATTCTGCAGTTGCTGTAATGTCTGTAACACAATTGTCATACGCAAATTCAATCGCAGTTGCTGATGCTTGTAACAAAAGAATGGAAAAACTTTCACAGAATTTTCCTGAAGGCATAGAATACAGCGTTTTCTACAATGCTACCGATTCTGTAAAAGATTCATTGGAAGAAGTAGTAAAAGCGATTGTTCTTGCTGTATTTATCGTTGTTGCAACTGTATATTTATTCCTTGGCGATTGGAGAGCCAGTGTCATTCCGTTTGTTGCGATTCCTGTTTCTTTGATTGGTACATTTGCTGCTTTTGCTGCTTTTGGCTTTTCAATAAATACTTTGACTTTATTTGGACTGGTGCTTGCGGTCGGTACGGTTGTTGACGATGCGATTGTTGTTGTTGAAAACGTACAAAGGCACATTGAATTGGGTCTAAAACCGAAAGAAGCAGCTATTGTTTCTATGGAAGAAGTTTCGGGGGCTGTTGTTGCAACATCTCTTGTATTGATGGCGGTTTTTGTTCCTGTTGCGTTTATTCCAGGGATTACAGGAAAAATGTACCAACAATTCGCAATAACAATTGCGGTTTCAGTGGGTATTTCAACAGTAATGGCTTTGACATTGGCTCCTGCTTTGTGTGCAATTTTCTTGCGTTCTAAAGAAGATATGCCCCAAAGAAGTTTTTATGAAAAATATAGAGAACTTTATAATCACTACTGGGAAGATAAAAAAGAATTAAAAGGAATAGAATTAATAAAAGCTTGGGGTGAATTTTTGGCTTATGGCTGGGATGTTTCTTTAAAGAAATTTGACAGATGGTTTGAAAGAACCAAAATGAGCTTTATTGATGGGGCAAAATATTTTATCGAAACACCAAAAAGAACCATCATAACTTATATTATTCTTGTTTTGATGTTGGTTGGAATATTCAAAATAATTCCTTCAGGATTTTTGCCGGAAGAAGATAACGGTTCTGTTTTCACTTCTGTATTGTTAAAAGATGGTACTTCACTTTCAAAAACAGGTGAATTAACTGAAGAATTGACTAATGAATTTCTAAAAATTCCGGGAATAAAAAGTGTTCTTGCTTTGGGTGGTTTCAATGGTCAAAATAGTGCGATTTTGATTTCAAATCTTGATGAATGGAAAACAAGAGTTTCTGTTCCTTGGTATAAATATATCTTTTTATCAAAAGAAAAGAAACAAGCTTCTCACAAGAGTTTGCAAGATATTAAACAAAGTGCAAATCAATTGGCTGCAAATTATCCAAACGCCAGAATATACACATTCGTTCCTCCTGCAATCAGCGGTTTGTCTATGTTTGGCGGTTTTGAATACCAACTGTTAGACAAAGCTTCAAGAACTCCTGAAGAACTGTATTCTTTGGCTTCTACATTGATTAGAACAGCAAACCAAAATCCAAAATTGACAAGCGTTATGACACAATACAATCCGCAAACTCCACAATTAATGCTAAAAATTGACTATGCAAAAATTATGGCTTTAGGAATTAATGTGCAAGATGTTTATACTGCATTAGCTTCGCAATTCGGTACATATTATGTAAACGACTTTAACTTGTACGGACGTGTATTCAGGGTTATGATGTCGGCTGATGAACAGTATCGTTCAGCAATCGATTCTATTGACAAAGTATATGTTAAAACAGGAGATGGAAAATCTGCTCCATTGTCGAGTTTGATTACAATAGAACCTACAACCGGTGCTTATGATATTACGAGATTTAATATGTATCGTTCTATCCAAATCCAAGGTAACCCAGTAGCAGGTCAGTCTTCCGGTGATGCTTTGAAAACAATGGAAAAATTGTCTAAAGAAAACTTGCCAAAAGATGCCGATTTTGCTTGGTCAGGAACATCTCTACAAGAAATTCAATCACAAGGACAAACAGGTATCGTTCTTGTTATGTCATTGGTGTTTGTTTATTTGTTTTTGGTTGCATTGTACGAATCTTGGATGTTGCCGGTTGGTGTAATGTTGATTGCACCTATTGCGATGTTGGGAGCGGTATTGTTCCAGTATGTCTTTGCAATATTTCCGCTATGGAGTCAGTTGTCACTTGATTTGTATGCCCAAATCGGTTTGATTATGTTGATTGGGTTAGCTGCAAAACAAGCAATTTTGATTGTTGAGTTTGCAAAAACAGAAAGAGAAAGCGGCTCCGGTATAATTGAAGCAGCAGAAAAAGCAATCACAATACGATTCAGAGCTGTAATGATGACAGTTTTGGCGTTTATATTTGGTATTCTTCCTTTGGTTGTCGCAGTAGGCCCAGGTTCTGAATCAAGAAAATCACTGGGCGTAACCGTGTTCGGCGGCATGACAGCAGCTGCAATTATTGGTACAATAATGGTGCCTGCTTTTTATGTGATTATTCAGAGTCTTAGAGAATCGACTTCTAAAAAATGGAACAAAAAAAATAGTCAGGCTATAATAAAAGAAGATGGAGGAAACGATAAAAAGTGAATAAAACAATAAAAACTTTATTTTTGTTATTATGCTTTTTGTCTTCTTTTAATGTTGTTTTTTCTCAAGAAGATTTGAGTAACGACACAGCTTCTCGCCAACAATTGGACAAAGGTTTGAAAATTTTCAAAAAAGACAAACCGAAAAGAACAAGAGTAAAAGCTGAAAAACCAAAAAAACAATACAAAATAACGAAAAAAGTTCAAGAAGAATATAAAATCCCGACAGATGTTTATATGCCTGTAGGTGAAAAATCAGATAAATTGATAAAATTAGAAGGAAGTGTCGCAAAGTCTGTTGAACTAAACATGGCAGATTGTATAGAGTTGGCTTTGATTAACAATCCAAAAATCCGCTCTGCTTATGCCCAATCAGAACAAGCAAAATACCAAAAATTTGAAACTCTTGCAGGTTATACCCCTAGACTCGATTGGACAAGTTCAATGAACCATAGTATGCCTGATTTGAGTATGATTAAGAATATGAAAGGTGCAGCATATAACAAATACACCCTTGGGCAAATCGGCGTAAAACAACTTGTTTGGGATTTCGGTTATACTCAAAACAAATACACAATTAACAAAATTGACTATGAAAAATCAAAAACTCAAATAGATAAAACGGTAAACGAAGTTTTGTGTGCCGTAAAAGATGCATATTACAATCTTTTGTATGCTTTTGATAAAAGAAAAGTTGCAATGGATACGCTAAACCAATATGAACAAACATACAATCAAGCACTTGCTTTTTGGGAAGTAGGTACAAAAACAAAAGTTGACGTATTGTTTGCACAAACAAATATGGAAGATGCCAGAAGCCAGTTGATTTCTGCAAATAATAATGTCGATATTGCATATTCTCAGCTTAATAATGCAATAGGCTTGCCGTTTTCTGATCCTTATACAGTAGATACATCGCTGAAATATGAACCTGTTAAAATTTCAATGAAAGAAGCTGTAGAAATCGCAAACGAGTCCAGACCTGATTTAAAAAGTGCAATGCTCAATGTCGATGAAGCAAACCAAATGGTAAAATTGGCGTGGAAAACGTGGCTTCCGAGTTTGGAATTTCAGGCTAGTTATGCTCGTGGCGGTGTAGATAGTTTTACTGCAAGAGAATGGTGGAGTTATGGCGGATATTTGACGTTTCCTACTGTAAATCCTGTCCAAACAGGCTTCCAAATCAAAGAAGCAAAAGCAGCCTACAAACAAATGCAGTATGATACAAAAGCCCAAATTAACGATATTTATTATGAAATTCAAACAGTCTATACCAGATTAAAAGATGCAAAAGCAAGAATTCCTGTAATGAAAGTTGCAATGGACAAAGCACAAGAAAACTATGACATTACATCAGGAAGATACAAAGTAGGTTATGGCGATGTAATCGAACTAAAAGATGCACAAGTTGCACTTGCTAATGCGAAATTGAACTATTTTCAAACAATATATGACTACAATTCAGCAAGAGCAAATTTAGAAAAAGCAATAGGACAAACTCTCAAACCTGAAACTTCAGAAGCTGTTGAAAATTTTCAAGAATTGTAAGACTTTTTAAAATTTCTTTATCTATTCTTAATAAACACAAACCAAAAATTGTGTTACTATAATAATAACAAATACAATCAAGAGGAGAAAAAGATGAAGATTCCTATAATCAATTCAAAAAGACAATACGAAACAATCGCATCGGAAGCTGAAAAAGCTGTTTTGGAAGTTATGCGTAGCGGTTCTTACATTTTGGGCGTTAATAACAAAGAATTTGAAAAAGAAATGTGCGAATATTTGGATGTAAAACATTCTGTTGCGCTAAATTCAGGTACAGATGCTTTGCATTTGGCTTTGAGAGCACTTGATATAAAAGAAGGCGACGAAGTAATTTCAACAGCATTTACATTTGTTGCAACATCGGAATCAATCGGTATTGTTGGTGCAAAACCTGTTTTTGTTGATATTGACCCTGATACATTCAATATTGATGCATCAAAAATCGAAGCTGCTATCACTCCAAAAACAAAAGCAATCATTCCTGTTCATTTGTATGGACAACCTTGTGATATGGATGTGATTATGGATATTGCAAAACGCCACAATCTGTATGTTATAGAAGACGCTTGCCAAGCAATCGGTGCTGAATATAAAGGCAAAAAAGTAGGTACTATAGGCGATGTTGGATGTTTTAGCTTCTATCCTACAAAAAACCTCGGTACAATGGGTGATGGCGGAATGCTTACGACAAATTCGGAATACATCAAAGACAGAGTTTTGGCTCTTAGAAACCATGGTGGTGCAGTTCGTTATCATCATGACGAAATCGGCGTTAACTCTCGTCTAGATGAAATTCAAGCTGCAATTTTAAGAGTTAAATTGCCATATATCAACAAATGGAACAAATTAAGACGTGAACATGCTGCATATTATAACGAATTGTTCTCAAAATGTGATTTAATCCAAACTCCAAAAGAACTAGATGGAACATATTGTGTTTATCACCAATATACAGTAAAAGTTCCAAATCGTGATGAAGTTCACAAAAAATTGGCAGAAGCAGGAATTGGTGCAATGATTTATTATCCTATTCCTTTGCACTTGCAAAAAGTTCATGCAAAATACAATTTCAAAGAAGGAATGCTTCCTCATACAGAAAAAGACACGACTCTTGTGTTGAGCTTGCCTATGTTTGCGGAAATTACAAAAGAAGAACAGCAAACAGTTGCAAAAACATTAATTGAAATTGTTGAAAAAATGACTGCAAAAGTTTAAATATTTTTTCATTCGCAAAAAAGCCTGCAAAAAAATGCGGGCTTTTTTTATCCACAAAATAAACGATTTTATATAGCGTAATTTTTCATTTATATTATAATAATAGATATATTAAAGAGGAATTTAACAATGTATGGTATAAACGAATACAAAATTTTAGACTATGTGCCAACAGTAATAGAAGCATCAAGCAGGGGCGAAAGGTCGTTCGACATCTTTTCAAGATTGTTGAGAGAAAGAATTATATTTTTGGGTTCTGAAATTGATGACGATGTTGCAAATTCGGTTGTTGCACAGTTGTTGCTTTTGGATTCGGAAAATCCTGAAAAAGATATCATGTTGTACATAAATTCTCCAGGGGGTGTTATTACAGCTGGTATGGCGATTTATGATACAATGAAACTTATAAAAGCTGATGTTTCAACTATCTGCTTGGGTGATGCTGCTTCTATGGGAGCGTTTTTGTTGTCAGGTGGAACAAAAGGAAAACGTCTTGCATTACCAAATTCCAGAATCATGATTCACCAACCATTGGGTGGAGCAAAAGGACAAGCAACCGATATCGAAATTGAAGCAAAAGAAATTTTGAGAATGAAATCTATGTTGAATGGGCTTCTTGCTGAACATACGGGACAAAAGCTTGAAACAATCAAAAAAGACACAGAAAGAGACAATTTCATGACTGCCCAAGAGGCTCTTGAATATGGTTTGATAGACAAAATTATCACAAAAGACCAAGTGTAAAAGATTTAATATTGATATACGGAAAAACCTGCGAAATTTTTTGCAGGTTTTATTTTTTTAAAAAGCATTTGACAAATAAAAAGAACTATTTTACAATTGTTTCTATCAATAGTAACAAAAAGGTCAAAAATTCACTTATGAAAGAGATTTCAGCATTAATACATTCTTTAAACAATGAAAAAGAAATTGAAAAATTTCTTTATGAAATTTTGACCGAGACAGAAATTTCTACTTTATCAAAACGATGGCGTATTTTGAAATTATTAGCCCAAGAGACAACCCAACGTGAAATAGCAAACAAGCTCAATGTTAGCTTGTGCAAAGTCACCCGTGGTTCTAAAATTTTAAAAAACAAAAACGCAATCACAACAAAATTTTTGAATAAAGGAGAAAAAAATGGAAACCTTGAATAATATTTTACCTGACGAGAACGGATTTTTTGGCGAATTTGGCGGACAATTCGTAAATGACGAATTGAAAGAAGAATTTAAAAAAATAGAAAAAACATTTTTGTTTTTGAAAGATGACAAAAATTTCAATGATGAATTGAATTATTTGTTAAAAAATTATGTCGGACGACCAAGCCCTGTTTATTTTGCAAAAAATTTGTCCAAAAAATACGGAAACAAAATATTTTTAAAAAGAGAAGACTTAAATCACACAGGTGCACACAAAATCAATCATGCATTGGGTGAGATTTTGCTTGCAAAAAAAATGGGTAAAACAAAAGTAATCGCAGAAACAGGTGCAGGTCAGCATGGTGTCGCAATCGCAACAGCGGCGGCTTTAATGAATTTGGAATGCGATATTTACATGGGCGAAATTGATATTAAAAAAGAAAAACCAAACGTCGATAGAATGAAAATTTTGGGTGCAAATGTAATTTGTGTTTCATCAGGCACTAAAGCATTAAAAGACGCTGTAGATAGTGCATTTGTTGCGTATTTGAAAGAATACAAAAGTGCAATTTATGCGATAGGTTCTGCTGTTGGGCCTCATCCGTATCCAATGATGGTTGAATATTTTCAATCTATTATTGGAAAAGAAGCAAAAAAACAATTTTTTGAACAAACAAACAAAAATCCGGATTTTGTAGTTGCTTGTGTTGGTGGCGGCTCTAATGCTATCGGATTATTTAGCGGATTTTTGAATGAAAAAGATGTAAATATTATTGGTGTAGAGCCTTTGGGAAAGGGTTCTAAAATAGGTCAAAATGCCGCAAGCATTACTTTTGGAACAACGGGGATAATCCATGGTTTTAGATGTAATTTGCTTCAAAATGAAAAAGGTGAAATCCAAGACGCATACAGTATCGCAAGTGGGTTGGACTATCCGGGGGTAGGTCCAAAGCATTGTTATTTAAATAAAATTGGAAGAGTAAAATATGATACGATAGATGATAAAGAAGCAGTTGAAGCGTTTTATGAATTGTCATCTTTAGAAGGTATTATTCCTGCTCTAGAAAGTTCTCATGCTGTTGCTTATGCTATAAAAATGTCAAAGAATATGAAAAACAAAAATATTTTAGTAAATCTTTCAGGCAGAGGCGACAAAGATATTGAATTTGTTTTAAATAATTACAAAAAATAACACATCAAAATTAATTCCTTTTTATTATTTATGTCATAAAAAACCCCTGAACTTTTTCAGGGGTTAAAGTTATATTTAATTTTGTTATTTTATTGCACCAAGTGCTTTAAATTCGTTTATTCTTTTTTCGCCATATAATGGAACAAGACGTTTTTCTTGTTGAGGTATCAAACCTTCATCGATAGGCAAATAAACTCTATAATCAATGTCTGCAAAGCAGTTGTCTATTGATTCAATTTCAGACAATTTCTTTTCGTCGATTGAATTGTTTTCTATCATATCTGCTATTGTTTCAAAGCGAGCAACGTGTTCTCTGAATCTGTCTGTTGCATAGTCTTTTGCTTGCCATGTTGTAATCAAGAACGGCCAATCAGAACTTTGCAACAACAATTCTTCTCTTGCAAGTTGGTTTAAAGCACGTTTCAACAGATTGTCCGATGGAACATCTTCGTATTTTGAAACGATATCAATTATACGTTTTTCTGTTGCATGAATAATAGGCCACATCCATTCTGTCAAGTGGTTTTGCCATACCCAGAAATGTCCACCTTGTCCCCAAGATGATTCAGGAATTTGAATAGCCTCTGTTGGCGGATGAGCTGCCAAATATTCTCCGGCTGTCATCATTTCTACTTCCGGAACATATTTGTTTAATTTTTTAATTACTTGTTTAATAAATTCGATACCTTCAAACCACCAGTGTCCGTACAATTCTGTATCAAATGACACCATTACAAGACCTTCTTTGCCATTGTGAGAATTTTTGTAATCATTCAACAAATGGTAAATAAGATTTGTGTAGTGATCAGAGTTTGAATTAACTTGGTTCATTGCGAGAACTGGGTCGTAGAGCATTTTGTCGCCTAGGTCAGTAGTAGAGGAAGTAATTCTCCAGTAGTGCATACCGGAATTGCAGTCTTTTCTGTGAAATTCTCTATATACACCATCTCCTGGGTATCCATCTGCTGCTGACCAAACTTGAAATCCTGCTCTATCGTTTCTACCCATCACGGCAACTTGTGCATCAGGTAACCAATAAGCACTATAAGTGTCATATCCGGTTGCCTCTCTTTTTGGTAATGGTATATACTCAATATTTCCGTAAACTCCGATATTTCTACGGTTTCCGATAGAGTTTCCACCTTCTATTACGTGTGATTCGGTGAAAAAGTATTCTATGTCATTATTCTGTAGTGTTACTTCTATAGCAGGACGCCATTTTTTCTTTCCGTCTTTTCCTGTGTATTCGTAACCTTGTCTGTATGCACATTCAGGAAGCCAGCACCCTTTTGCTTTTTTGCCAAAAAGTTTTTTTGTTGTGTCTGAACCTACTTTGAATTGTGCATTTAAGTTTGTATCTGTTGCAAGAAGTGGTGAAAAACCGTGAGTTGCACCTGATGTTGTAATTTCTATGCAACCCAAGTCTTGCATCCTTTTGAATCCTGCAATCAAATCTTTGTTAAATTTGTTGATAAATAAATCTTTTATTCTGTTATACCAGTCAAAATAATACTTTGCCAAGTATTTCAAATGTTGACTGTGTGCGACTTCTGGGTCAGGATATCTTTCCAAATCCTCAGAAACAGCTTTTATACGTGAATCAAGATAGTCAATAAAACCTTGTTTCAAATGTTCGTCATTAAGTTGTTCTGCCAAAATCGGAGTAATCCCAACGGTTAATTTTGCTTTGATGCCTTCGTCGTATAATTCAGAAATCATGTTTAATAATGGAACATAAGTTTCTTCCATACATTCATACAAGCACTCTTCCCCAAATGGCCACATTCCTGCCATTCTATAATATGGAAGGTGCGAGTGCAACATAAAAACAAATTGCCCTACTTTTTGTGTCATAATTTTATAAGCCTCCGATTTTTTAATTTATATTATATTTATATCACAAATTATAATAAAAAATAATCATTTAGAATTAGTACATGAGAATAAATTTACTAAAATTAATATAAGTATAAAGAAGTACTATTTTAGTGCATTGTGCGAATGTTATTTTTTAATTAAATTATTTTTTAAAAAATAGCAAAAAAAATTCTTTACAGTTTTTGTACAACAAAATAGTGTTGTTTTTTAATAAAAAAAATGCTATCATCTATCAAAACGAGGAAAAAATATGGTAGATAACAGAGGTATCACTTCAATTTCTGGAATGTTTAAAGCTGACAATGCTTCTGCAAACAAAATGTCAGATGAAAAGCAAGGTCAAGGCGGAGAATATTTCGCACAAGAGATGCCTGAAGAAGAAGATCAAATTCAACAAACACCATACCAAGACCGCTCTGCACAATTGAGGGCGTCATTGGATAGTCTTGCAATGATGAATGCCGGTTCTATAAATTTTAAACACATTAAATACAACAAAAAAACAAAAGAAGAAAAAGAGCAAAAAGATTCTGAAGAAGAAATAGAAGAATCAGTTTTTGATGAATAAAATAACAAACAAAAAATAAAAAAGAGATTAGTAAATTCTAATCTCTTTTTTTAATGTAAAATTTGTGATTAATCATTTTTGTTTGCGTCGATTTTTGTTCCATCCGCCAATTTTTTGTAAACCATATTGCCATCGACATCATAGTGAATTTCTGTGCCGTCAGGATAAATTTCGTCTCTCAAATTGCCGTTCATGTTGTAGTGTTTTGTGACTCTTTTTTCTGTTATTTCGTAGGTTACTCTACCTTTGTTATCAAAATGCTTTTCAGAAGCATCTGTATATATGTCGGTCAATTTTCCTGCTTCGTTGTAGAATTCTTTGACTCCGTCAGGAAATTCTATCATTGTCAAATTGTTTGTTTTCTTGTCATAGCGTTTTATTATGCCATCTGCTGTAATTTCATTTAACAAATTTCCATTGGCATAGTATGTTCTTGATGAGCCATCAGGAAATTCGATACCAGTTAGTCTTCCGTCTTTTCCGTATGAAAGTCTGGGTTTGTCTAAATGTTCATGACGCATTTGTTTTGTTTCTTTAATGATTTCACCATCTTTGTCATAGAATTTTTCTGTACCACAAGGAAGGACTTTGCGACGCAATCCTCCGGCTTCATTGTAGTATTTTTTAGTTCCATCGTGAAATTCTTCCATTACTAGTTTGCCTGTTGTTTCATCGTAACGTTTTGTTGTTCCGTCAACGAAAAGCTCACTTGCGATTTTACCGTTTTCGTGGAATATTTTTAATGTTCCATCAGGAGTTCCCAAAGAAGATAACTTGCCATTTGGTCGATATGTAAATCTGGTTTCACCGGAAGAAATGTCATAGATGCCACTGTTTTCTACTTTATACATTTTGCCGTTTCTAATAGAATATTCTTTTGCAAAATTCTTCGAGCCACTTCTTTCGCTTGATTGCAAAACGCCTTTTTCATATACCAAACTTATATCATCACCGTCTTTTAGAGCACCTTTTACTTCGCCTGAAAAAGGTTTTCCGTTTGGATAAGTGCAAACACCTTTTTTGATTTGGACATCACCCAAAGATGCTTTGTTGACAAATGTATTGACAGCTTTTTGCGAAGCTTCCAAATCTACTGAAGGCAATTTTGTACTAGGTGTAGTTTTGACAAAACTATTAGAAAAAACGTTTCTTATTGCATCAAAAAGACCTATTTTCTTTGATGCAAAGCTCAAATTGTTGCTGTTGTTTACATATTGAGCTTCTTTTGGTACAGATTGATTGTTATTTTTTGCTTTTGCTGTTTGATAAGAATAATTTGAAAAATTGTTGACGGCATGAATCATAATAAACACTTTCCTTTCTTTTCATTTTTTACAAGTACGGTAGATGTTTAATTTTGATATCTTTTTATACAATTTTTACAAAAGTTAATAATTCTTACTTTTTTTCAGATATTTTTTGTATAAATCTATGTAAAATTCTTTGCTGAAGAAATACCCGATTTGTTTAAATGGGATTGGAATTTTTTTGGTTACAAAATTAAAGAAAAGAAAAATTATGTATGAAGGAAGTATTGTAAGTGCAATATCCATCCCACCCGCTTCATCTGCATCATAATTTAATTTAAACGTATGCAGATTCAAATAAGAAAAATAATAATAAGCATAACTTATTAATAACAAACACAAAAAGCTCTTCCAAAATTTAAGTTTGGAAAAATACTTAAGTATCCCACATAATTTTGCAATAACATAAGTATTAAACACAAAACAAACAATGCCAAATATTATAAAAGCAAATATATCTATTCCATTACCTGTAGGTTCAGGATTCAAAAAAGCATCAATTTTAGAAAAACAATTTACGGCAACTCCCATTATAGGACCTGTAATGTATTCAAATATAAACAGTGCAAGCTCTCTCATCACAACAAGAAAAATTAAAGAACGAATTATTCCTTCTAATAAAATTTTTTGTTTGTCTGTTAAATTTAGTTCCATATTTCATCCAATATATCTTTTGGTATTATTATATCATGGATTGTGAAAAATGGTTTTAGAACACCTTTTTCCATTTGGCTAGCTCCGGCTCTAATCAATTTGCTTTTTTCATTTTTATTAAAATCATAAGTATCATACATTTTGATATGCAGGTTACCTTTTTCATCCAGAAAAATATTTCTAAAATCAGCTTTTCCTATTGCATTGTGAAAATTATTTTTTAGACCAAGTCCCATTTTGTTGTGTTCCGGAAATCCGGCTGAAAATTCTCCTTTTTGTAAAATTTCTTGTTTGTGACTTTTAACCATATTCAAAAAATCTTCGTTTTGGATTAGTCTTTTGACCGGTTCTGAATTTGGTTTGAAATAATAACCTTTGATTTTATTTATATCAAAATTGTAATCTTTAAATTGTTGGGATATTTTTTCTTTTAAATATTTTTTTTCAGATTCCACTTTTGAATCATTGTAATTGTCTAATGAAATTGTGTCTTTAATATAATTTCTATCTTTCATATCAATACCATGAGCCAAATCTAACATACCTGCCCCATCAAGTCCTGCAATTACTTTAGCAAACAAATCTAAATGTTCATAATTTTTCCCGATAATTGATTCTATTCTTTCTTGAGTTACGTATTTTTTTCCTAATTTTTTAATCTTTTCTTTTGCAAGTTTTTTAAGCTCATCTATTGGAGCATACAAAACCTTCGCCGGAGTCGTTACATCTTTTAGGATATTCAAAAGATGGCTTCTGTATTCTTCTTTAGATTTTACTTTTTTAGATAATTTGCCATATAAAATATCTGCAGGTGATTGTTTTGTTTCAGTTTTTTCAATTCTACCCTTCAAAACACCTTCGCTATCGGTGTTGCTTTCTCCATCACTAAATGTAAATCTTCCTATTCTGTCACGTGGATGTTTACTTTCGTCCCAAGTCATATTTTTTCCTCCTTCTAGGTACATTTTAATTATGAACTATTTTTTTAAAAAACGCATCAAAATAGCCAAAACTCTGGACTGTAGTCCAAAATATCAGGAGTCTGGATTGATAAATTGCAAAAATATGTTATAATCAGCAAAAAGATGAAAAACAGTGAATATATTGGATGAAATATGGAACTAAATTTAACAGACAAACAAAAAATTTTATTAGAAGGAATAATTCGTTCTTTAATTTTTCTTGTTGTGATGAGAGAATTATACTCTTTTATATTTGAATGCATAACGGGTCCTGTAATGGGAGTTGTTATAAATTGCGTTTCTGAGATTGATGCTTTTTTGAATCCGGAACCTACAGGCAATGGAATGGATATATATGCTTTTATAATATTTTGTATTATTTGCATGGTATCTAATACTTATGTTGTTGCAAAATTATGTGGGATACTTAAGTATTTTTCCAAATTTAAATTTTGGAAGAGCTTTTTGTGTTTGTTATTAATAAGTTATGCTTGTTATTATTTTTCTTATTTAAATCTACATACGTTTAAACTAAATTTTGATACAAACGACACTCCTGGAGGTTTTTATGCTCCGTCGATAATTCCTGTGTATTTGATTTTTCTTTTCTTTAATTTTGTAACCAAAAAAATTCCAATCCCATTTAAACAAATCGGGTATTTCTTCAGCAAAGAATTTTACATAGATTTATACAAAAAATATCTGAAAAAAAGTAAGAATTAGTAAAAATTATTGTTCAATGTATCCAATCAATTTTTCAAGCACTGTCTGGATTGAAGTCATTTTGTTTTCTATGATTTCTACTCTGTTGGATAGCATTTTTGTTTGCGTCATATTTTCGTAGAAAATATCAATAAACTGGTTAGGATTGAAACTTTCGGTTTGTGCTTGCGAAAGCAGTTCAACCTTTTTGTTTAATTCTGCAATTCTTACATCTTGGTTTTGAGAATTTTTAATCAAAAGTTTAAGAGCGTTTTCGATTTTGCCATTAAATTCTAAAACATCTCTTTTTGATTTTTCGCTTTGGACAAGACGAGTCTTTATGTCTTCAAAACCTTTTTGTTCTAGTTCATCTATTCTTTCTGCAACGTCATCAATTTTTATTGAAACATCTTTAAACCAGCCTGTTAGATTTCCAATTTCTGTTTCAACATCACGATTTACTTTTATGTTTTCGATAGACATTGCTCTCAATTCAACAACTTTTTCAAAAACGCTTCTTAATTCGTCATTGTTTGCTGAGTGCTTTTCTATAGCTAATTTTATTTTTGCAAGGTCGGATTCAATATCTTCCAGTGTATAAGAATAGTTTGAATTTTCTTCGTTTGTTCTTATTTTTCTGATAGAATTTTCTATTTTTGAAAATTCGCCTTCCAAGTTTTCTTTTATTTCTTGAGAAATATTGGCTTTCAAAAATTCAAAATTAGAAAGATATTCTTGAACTTTTGCCGACAATTCGTCGATATTTGAGTTTTGTGTATCCAACAAAGATGTATCTTTTGGTTTTTCAACCAAAATAGAGATTTTTTGGATATTGTCTTTTAGTTTTTGGTCAATATCTTCTTTTGTTGAATTGAAATATTCTTTTAGTTCAGAACTTCCTTCTTCTAAATCTTGTATTTTTTCAGAAATTTTTGATATAGCATTCAAAATCGAAGCTATGTTTTTGCTTTCTTCAATGTTTGAAATCTTCATTGACAAATTAGAAGTAGAAGTTTGAATTTCTTCCAACAATTCTTTTGCATTGTGAATTTGTTGAAGATTTGTTCTGTCGATTTTTGTTTCTATATCAACAACAGTTTCTCTTAGTGATTTTTTTTCAACAATATTGTCCAAATCAGCCCCGATATAACTATCGAGCAATTTGTCGACTTTTGCTTCAAAAGATGAAATCGAAGTTTTGTTGTTTTTTCCGATATTAGAAATGCCTTCTAAAATATCACCCCTAATTCCATCCAAGATATCTTGAGTGTGAGCGTTGTTGGAGTTTATTGCATCGTTGATTTTTTCAACAGCATCTTGCGTAAAATTCTCCAAGCCGACTTCTAGATTTGTTACTTTGTCGGTGACTTTGTCGAGATTGTCAATTTGTTTTAAAGAAAAATCTTGAAAATCTGTTTTGAAATTTACAAATTCTTTTTGTATTCTTTCATTTAATGATTCAACATTGTCAATCAAATGGTCAGAAAGCTTTTGTAAATCGACTTTTAGGGTATCAAGAGTTTCTATATTTATTGTTTTTGTGTCGTCTTGAATTTTGTCTACAGCATCCTTTAAATTGCTCTGAAGCGTTGCTATAGTGTCATTAAACGAGCTTCTTACTTGGCTTAAGTTGTTGCTGTTTTCTGTAACAACATGGGTTCTAAATATTTCCAATCTGTCGGCAATTGTCGGAATGTTTTCTGAAATCTGAGTCAAAATTTGCATAGAAGAAACTGAATTTATGTCATTCAGACTTGTTTGCATGTTTTGGATTGAAGATTGAATTTCAAAAACAGTGTCTCTTAAATTGTCAGACAATTCTTTTATGTTTTTTCCGATATCTTGGTCTTTTAGTTCTGCTAAAGCACGTTCAATCGGTTCTTGCAGGATTTTTATGTTGCCTGAATTTATTGCTGACAAATCTTTTTTGAAATTCGTCAAACCCATGATGAGATTTTTGATTTCTTCTTTTGCAGCGTTTAAATATCTTTCAAAATCCTGTCTATGATTGTGCGATTTGTACAAAATTTCGTCATTAATCAGTCCGTGGACGTTTTTTAGTTCGTTTCCGAGTCCTTTTACTGTTTCTGTAAGGTTTTGTACTTCTTCTTTTGAAGAAATTACGCTGCCTGTGAGACTTTGTACGTTGTTGCCTATTGCATTGACTGAAGTATTTAAATTGAACACTTCAGTTTTGACTCCGGAGTCGTCGCTTGCAGTGTTAACTACTTTTTGTATTTCGTACTTAACACTTTCCAATTGATTTTTTACTTCTGCAGATAGTGCCTGAAGTTCTATTTTTGGGTCTATTGTTTTGATGTTGTCTTGTATGGTTTGCATTGCAACGTTGAGATTTTGAACGTTTTGCAATGCATCATTGAAGATGTTTTCTCTATGTTGAATAGCATCAATCAAACCCGTTAAGTCTTTGTATTTTGAATCAATAATAGCAATAGCCGAGATAACGGAATTTACGTTTCCTGTGATTGTATCTAAGTCGCTTTTTATTGATAAATATTGCTCTCTAGAGGAATTTTGTTTAATTTGCGACAAAAAGTCTGCAAAATTTTTGTTTAAGGTGATTGTAATGTTTTCAAACCCATGGGAAAAATTTGCAAAATTTTCGGTTAATTTTGCGATTTGCAAAGATGTGTCATTGTTTTTTTGAAGTTCAATATTATTAAATATTTTTTGTAAAGTTACATCTTGTGCACTAAGTTTTGAAAATGTTACAGAAGTATCATTCAAGAGTCTGGAAATTTCTGCTGCCATTTTTGGATTTTGGCTGTTTTGGGCATTCATTAAATTTCTGACTGAATCTTCTAAAGTTTTTATTAGTTGATTTGTTTGACCGTATTTAACTTCAATGGTTTTTCTAAACTCATTGACAAGGGTTGTTGCTATTTTTTCACTTGTTACATTATTAAGATTTTCATATCTTTGAGAAAGGCTGGTTAGAGCGTTGTATATTTCTCCTTGTGACATTGATGATTTGGCATACAGACCTTTGATGGCTTCAGTTAACTGGTCTAATCTGATTTCTACACTATCTACCATTGGTTTACTTTTTTCCTTTTCCCCTTTTGTTATTCTAACAGAAAAATACAAATAATTTAAAAATTGTAATATTAATTAATATTTTTATTGGGTTGTTCATTATATTTTTTTTAGATAAAATTGAGTGTATAAAAAAGAAAATTTGAGGAAAATATTTTGCAATTTAGTCTTAATGAAATCGAAAAATGTTTGGATTGTGAAATTTTATATAAAAAAGAAAACATAAATTCAGAAGAACTATTTAATATTTCAACAGATACCAGAAAACTCCAAAAAGGTGATGTGTATTTGCCTTTGAGGGGAGAAAATTTCGATGGACACAACTTCATACAAAAAGCCTTAGAAAACGGTGCTAGGGGCTATTTTACACAAGACAAATTTAAAATCGACGAATCTGCTGATTTTATTATTTATGTAAAAAACTCTCTAATTGCGTATTTGGAACTTGCATATTATATAAGAAAAAAAATTAACCCTTTAGTTGTTGCAATAACAGGCTCTTGTGGAAAAACAACAACAAAAGAAATGTTGTATAGCGTTTTTAGTCAACAATTCAAAACCCACAAAACATTTCTCAACCACAACAACGAAATAGGTTTTTGTGAAACAATGTTTCTTATGCCAAAAGACACGCAAGTCGTAATTGTAGAAATGGGCATGAGAAATTTGGGCGAAATTGAGTTGTTGTCACAATATTCAAATCCGGATGTTGGCATAATTTCAAACATTGGTTCAGCTCATGTAGAAAGATTGGGAACTCTCGAAAATATTGCAATTGCAAAATGCGAAATTGCAAAAAACCTCAAAAAAACAGGACTTTTTGTTGGAGTGGATTGTGAAAGATTAAAAAACAATCTGGTTTACGAAGGCGAAAAGATTTTCACTTCTCTAAAAGATGTAAAAAACATCAAAATGTCAAAAGACATCACGAGTTTTGAATTTGAAAACGAAACATTTGAAATAACACAAGCAGGTGAATACAATATTTCTAATGCATTGCTTGTAATTGTTGCAGCTTTGAAAAACGGTGTTACTCTACAAAACATTAAAAAAGGTCTAAAATCCTACAAACCTATAGAAAAACGTTGGGAAAAAACAGAAATCAACGGGCTGACGTTTATTAATGACAGCTATAACGCAAATCCCGAATCTATGCTTGCTGTTTTAAAGACTTTTATTGCAATATATAATAAACCGATTGCTATTGTATTGGGTGATATGCTGGAATTGGGCAAAGATGAAATTGCATATCACAAACAAATCGGCGAATTTTTGTCAAATTACTCAGATATTTTGCTTTTGACAGTTGGAAATTTGGCTCGTCACATTGCAAGAAATACAACATTGAAAAGTATAGAATTTGACAACAATGAAGATTGTGCAAAATACATTTCAAATAACATACAAAAAGGTACAACAATACTATTAAAAGCATCTCGTTCAATGAAATTTGAACAAATAATCGAAAACATTAAGAATGGTGAAAAAATATGATAATGATTAGCGTAGCCGGACTCATCGCAATAGTTTTGTGTTTACTGTTCGGAGTTCCGTATTTGGACTATATGAAGAAAAAGGCTTATTCTCAATATTTGAGGGAAGAAGTAGCGCAAATGCATTCTTATAAAGAAAAAACCCCGACAACAGGCGGTGTGTTTATAATTTCTGCAATATTGCTTGCTTCTTTGGTTGCACTTTTTATGGCACAATGTGTTACAACAAGAGCCTTGATTGTTTTGATTACTTTGATTTTTTATACATTAACAGGTTTTGAAGATGATTATAAAAAAATCAAAGCAAAACAGAATCTTGGGCTTAGTGCAAGAATGAAATTATTGTTCCAAATCGCAGTTGCAATGCTTCCTGCGTATTATATTATTTCTATGCATCAGACACAAATTTCTTTTTTGAACTTTAGTTTTGATTTGGGTTGGTTTTATCCAATTTTGGCAGTTTTTATGATGGTTGGTTCATCAAATGCAACAAATCTCACTGATGGTCTTGATGGTTTGTGTTCTTCTTCTTGTGTTTTTGCTTTTTTGGCTTGTTGTATCATTTGTTTTTTAAACAATAATATTGATTTAGCAATAATTTCGGTTGCTGCAGCGGCTTCTTGTCTTGGTTTTTTATATTTCAACAAAAAACCTGCAAAAATATTTATGGGCGACACCGGTTCTTTAGCGTTGGGTGGATTGCTCGCAACTATTTCCATTATGGGAAAATTTGAACTTTGGTTAATTCCGATTGGTATAATTTTTATTTTAGAAACTTTGTCTGTCATGATTCAAGTAACGAGTTTTAAATTGACAGGAAAAAGAGTGTTTAAAATGAGTCCTATTCACCACCATTTCGAACTTTCGAATTGGAGTGAAAACAAAATCGTTATCGTGTTTACATCAATTACTGCGGTGTTTTCTTTAATTGCAGTTTTAATGTATTATTTTATTAAATAGTAAGGCAAAATAATGGAAAATAAAAAGAAAAAAGCGTTAATTTTGGGTTTTTCAAAAACAGGTATAGCTTGTGCAAAATATTTAAAAAAACAAGGCTATTGTGTTTATGTTTCAGAATTTAATGAAAAAAAAGAAAAAGACAAAGAATTAATCTCTGAAATGCAAATTTTAGATATAAATCTAGAATTCAATGGACATAGTGACGAATTTATCAATGGTGCTGATTTTTGCATTTTATCGCCTTCTATTCCGACTGATGCACCGGTTTTGCAGAAATTAAAAGAAAAAAATATAGAATATTTTTCTGATATTGAATATGTTTCGAGATTAAACAACAATGAAAAAATGATAATTATCACCGGAACAAACGGCAAAACAACAACAACCGCCCTTACATCTCACATATTATCAGAAAAATTTAAAGCTCCATTTTGTGGAAATATAGGTATCTCGCCTGTTGAATATTTGAGAAAAAATGTAGATTATTTTGTAATTGAAGCAAGTTCTTATCAATTGAACTATTCTGATACATTAAAACCAAAAATCGGTATATTCACAAATTTGACCCCTGATCATATTTTGTGGCACAAAAGTATCGAAAATTATTTTGAAGCAAAAGCAAAACCTTTCTACAATATGGACGAAAACGATTTTGCAATTTTGAATTATGATGACGAATACACAAAAAAACTGGCTTCAAAAATAAAAGCGAAAGTCTACTATTTTTCACTTTTTGAGCCAAAAGAAGAAAATACAATTTATTTAAAAGATGATAAAATAATTTTCAACAATGAAGAAATAATAAACATCAACGAAATGCAAATTATCGGGCCTCACAATGTCCAAAACGCAATGTGTGCGATATTGTCTGCTATTGTTTTAGGCTTGGATACAAAAACAATACAAAAAGCCCTAAAATCTTTTAAACCTATAGAACATAGGCTCGAATACGTGAGAACATTGGATGGAACAGATTATTACAATGATTCAAAAGCAACAAATCCTGAAGCGAGCATTGTTGCAATAAATTCTTTTAAAAACAAAAGAGTCGTTCTGATTGCAGGCGGCAGGGACAAAATGACTTCTTTAGAAGAATTTATTGACAATATAAAAGAAAAAATCTCAAAAGTAATTTTAATAGGCGAAGCAACAAAAAGATTCCGTGATGAATTGTCTGAACATGGTTACATCAATACAGTAAATTCAAAATCACTGGAAGAAGCAATAGATATAGCTTCATTAGACAAACCTGATGTAGTGTTGTTGTCACCTGCGTGTGCAAGTTTTGATATGTTTGAAAGCTACGAAAAAAGAGGAGAAGCGTTCAAAAATTATGTCTTATCTAAAGAATAGAGCCTACAACACTCGCACAAACAAATCATTTGTTGAAACTCCTGCGGACAATATTTTGATTGTTGTTGTGATTTTTATTGTTGTTTTTGGAATCATGGCAGTGTTTTCGGCTTCTGCACCAAAAGCAATAGCACAAGGCGAAAATCCTATATCTTTTGTAATAAAACAGGTAGCTTGGCTTGTAATTGGGATTTTTGGGGCAAGTTTTTTTGCAAAATTTGACTACAAACGATTGAAACGCTGGGCATCTCCTTTGGCTGTTATAGTGCTTATAACTTTGTTATTGGTACAGTTTTCACCTTTGGGTGTAACTGTAAACGAAGCGAAACGTTGGCTTGTTATTGGGCCTTTACAGTTTCAGCCTTCAGAATTGGCAAAACCTGCTGTTGTATTGTATTTTGCAACATTGTTTTCAAGAAATTCTACTATAATTGATTCAAAAAAATATCCGTTTTATTTTATATTCGGTTTAATGTTATTATTGATATACAAACAACCCAATCTTTCTATGATAATCCTGCTTTTGGTCACTTCTGTTGCAATGTTTTATGTTGCCGGAGGTTCATTGAAATTAATCCTATCGACAGGAGCAGCAGGGCTTTTGGGTGTTGTTTCCACAATTCGTGATTACCAATTACAAAGAATAAAAGTCTGGCTGAATCCGTTTTCTGACGCATTGGGTGCAGGATACAACATCATTCAGTCACTGGTTGCATTTTCTTCCGGAGGAATTTTTGGTGTTGGTTTTGGAAATTCAAAACAAAAACTCGCTTGGCTTCCTGAAGGGCATACAGATTTTATTTTTGCAATAATAGGCGAAGAATTTGGATTTTTCGGGTGCTTTTTCTTGATTTGTTTGTTTTGTGTGTTGTTGCACAGAGGTTTTAGAATAGCAAAAAAATGCCCCGATATGTTTGGAAAAATTCTTGCTGTTGGAATAACATTTTCAATATGGTTCCAAGCGTTCACAAACATGGCTGTTGCAAGCTCTTTTGTTCCTGCGACAGGTATTCCCTTGCCATTCATTAGTTATGGCGGTTCAAGTTTGTGCGTTTCATTGTGCATGATTGGTGTATTGATTAATATTTCAAAGAAAAAAGTTCAAAGGATAATACACTATGTTGAATAAAAAGAAAGAAAATATATATTTTGTTGCAGGAGGCGGCACGGGTGGTCATATTTATCCGGCAACAGCAATAATAAAAGCACTTCTGGAAAACGGAATTAAAAACGAAAATATTTTTTATTTGGGTAATAGAAAAAATCTGGAATTTGAAATCGCAAAACAAAATAACTTTAATTTTTTGTCTTACAATGTCGAAGGAATGCCCAGATGTGCAACATTAAAACTTCTGTTATGGGGAATTGAATTGTTCTTTGCAACATTAAAAGCGTTTTTGTACGTCTTAAGATATCGTCCGAGTGTGGTTTTTGCAACAGGTGGTTATGTTTGTGCACCGATATTATTTTGTGCAGTGTTTTTAAATATTCCATTTGTGTTGCATGATTGTGATATTCAACCGGGGATTGTGACAAGGTTCTTTTCTCGTTTTGCAAAATCTGTTTCGCTTGCTTTTTCTGATGCAAAAAAATACATTCAAAATGACAACGTGAATATAAACGGAAACCCGATAAGACAAGAATTTAAAACAATATCAAAAACAGAAGCAAGGAATGAACTCTCTTTAAAAGATGATTTTACGATTATGATAATGGGGGGTTCACTGGGTGCAAAGACTATAAACAAAGCGTCTTTGAAGATATTGAGAGAATTTGGCAATAAAAAAGGTTACAAAATAATCTGGCAAACAGGCAAAAAGAATTTTGACAAAGTTACAAAAATAATCTTGGATGAGTTTGAAGAATTGCCTGATAATCTCCTTCTGCAGCCTTATTTTGACAAAATGTACATAGTTCTTCTAGCGTCTGATGTTGTGATTTCTCGTGCAGGGTCGTTGAGTTTGTCAGAGATTTGTGCATGTTCTTTGCCTTCTATATTGATTCCTTATCCTTTTGCGAGCCAAAATCATCAAAAGAAAAATGCTCAATGCTTGGTTGAAAAGCATGCTGCAATAATGCTTGAAGACAAAGACTGTAATGAAGAAACGCTATTCAAAACACTAATGGATTTGATTCAGAATAAGCAAGAAATTTCTGAACTATCATACAATGCGTACAAATTGTCAAAATTAAACGCATCAGGTGCGATTATTGAACAGATTAATGAAGCTATAAAAAAATGAACTCATCACAACAAATATTAACGTCTTGCGAAAAATTTCGTATAAATTTGGATTTGAAAAGTGTGAAATTAGTTTTGGCACTTTTGGACAATCCTCAAAATTCTTTTAAATCAATCCACGTTGCAGGAACAAACGGAAAAGGTTCGACTTGCAAAATAATAAACGATGTTTTAGTCGAACATTTTAAAAATACCGACAAAAAAATCGGGCTTTTTACTTCTCCACATCTTTTTTCTTATACAGAAAGAATAAAAATCAACAACGAAGATATCCCTGAGTATGTCTTTAATCGTCTAATAGTGGACATTGACAATTTTTCAAAAAAACATAATATCAATTTAACAGAGTTTGAATTGCTCACTGTGACTGCGTTTTATTATTTTTATATAAAAAAAGTTGACTATGCAATTATTGAAGTCGGATTAGGTGGAAAATACGATGCAACAAACGTCTTGAACCCAATTGTAGAAGTTATTACGACAATAGATTTTGACCATACAGAGCGATTGGGTGATAGTATTTCAAAAATTGCTCTTCAAAAAGCAGGTATAATAAAACAAAATTCAATAGTTGTAGTTTCAAAAAACAACCTTGGTTTTGATGTGATTGAAAAAGTGGTAAAAAACACTTCTTCAAAATTGGTATCAACAGAACCTATTGACGCTAAAATAAATTTAAGAGGTGATTTCCAAAAAGAAAATTTGTCTTTAGCACTTTCTGCTATAGAAAATTTGAATTTAAACATTTCAGAAGAAACAATAAAAAATGCCCTAAAAAATGTAGAGTGGAAATTCAGACTGGATTTTGACAAAGAAAAAAATCTTCTTATTGATGGCGGGCACAATCCCTCAGGAATAGCGGCTTTGAGGGAATATTTGGATAAAGAATTTAAAAATGAGAAAAAAACTTTTATTTTCGGTTGCCTAAAAAATAAAGACTACAAAAAAATGTTAGATTTATTAATCAAAGACGAAGATGAATTTTATTTTTATGAATTTGATTATCCTAATGCACTAAAATTTGATGAATTAGATGAAAATATAAAATCAAAAGCAAAAAAGCTAAGCACTAAAAAAGAAGTCGAAAATATAATCAAAACAACAAAAAATCTCAAAATTGTTTGCGGTTCTTTGTACATGTTGGGGATTGTTTTTAAGGATTTTATTGTATAATTTTTTTATGATTAGTATGAACAAATTTCTGGAAAATATTGAACCTTTTCAAACAGATTTTTATAGAAAAGATTGGCGATTAAAATTAAACTCGAATGAAAATCTATACGGCGTTTCAGATTTGGTTTTTAATGTTGTAAAAAGTATCAACAAAGAGGATATTTCTTATTATCCTGCTTATGGAAAATTAATCGACAAATTGGCAAAATTGTACGAGCTTTCAAAAGACAACATTCTGCTAGCAAACGGATGTGACGAAGCACTAAAAATTATAATGGAAACATTCATTGAAGAAGACGACGAAATTTTGACATATAATCCTACTTTTTCAATGCCTTTGTTGTATGCAAAACACAATGGCGGAAAAGTGAAACAGATAGAATACGATGAAAATTTCGTTTTTAATAAAGACAAAATAATAGAAAATGTTTCGCCAAAAACAAAAATAATCTATATTGCCACTCCCAACAATCCTACAGGTGATTTGGTCAGACCTTCTATTGTTGAGATTTTGGCACAAAAATTGCCTAACGTTTTGCTTGTTATTGATTGTACATACATAAATTTTGCACAAAGCGTTGTTATAGAAGATTATATAGATTTGATGAAAAAGTTTGATAATATTGTAATTGTAAAATCTTTTTCAAAAGATTACGCCCTAGCCGGTTTGAGGATTGGTTTTGCACTTTCAAATGAAAATATTATCAAAAATATGAAAAAAATCACTCCCCCTTACAACGTCAATGTAATTGCAATAAATTGTGCAATTACTGCATTGAATGACGAAAAAAGGCTAAACGAAATCAAAGAATCAAATGAAAATGCCAGAAACGAACTTTTTAACGGTCTTAAGGAACTGGGATTTGAGCCTTTTGAAAGCCAAGGTAATTTTATTTTGTGCGATTTTAAGTCGTATTGTGAGTTTTGCTATGAAAAATTGAAAAAAAATGGCGTGATAGTCCAGAATTTTCCAAAAAACTCCCCAATTCCAACTTGCCTTAGAATTACTGTTCCAAAAATGAGTGGAGTAAAACTTGTTCTTGAATTGTTGAAAACAAAAGACCTTTTAATTTTTGATGTAGATGGCGTGATTTTCGACGTTTCAAAATCATATTTGATGGCAATAAAAGAAACTTTTGAATATTTCACAAAAAAAGAAATTGAAATATCAGAAATTCAAGAAACAAAAAACCATGGCGGTATGGATTGTGATTGGGATGTTGTTCAATTTTTGCTTAGAAAATACGGATACAGCGTAGAAATGGCCGACATAATCAGTGTTTTCCAAGATTTGTTTTACAATCCAAACGACAAAACAAAAACAAAAAAATATCTTATAGATGAAGAAAAACTTTTGATTTCGCCGGAAATTTTTGAAAAATTGATTCAAAAATATGACTTGGTTGTATTTTCGGGTAGATTAAAAGAAGAAATAAAATACTCTTTTGACAAATTCGATATTGATAAATACTTCTATTATTATGTAACGAGTGACGATTTGCCGAAAAATATGCTAAAACCTCATTCAAAAGGCGTGTTTGAGATTTTGGAACATTGTCCGCATAAAGGAATAAAATACCTAGGTGATAGCGTTGATGATATAATTTCCGGAAACGGTGCTGATGTTGAAACGATAGGTGTTGTTTCTCCTGATAGTCAATTTGGCGTGATGGTGAACAATTTTAAACACTTGGGTGCTACATATATCCTTGACGATATCAAAAAAGTGGTTGAATTCTTGAAAGATATAAAATAAAATTTACTATGCTTCAAAAATGAACAAAATACTTTTTTGTTTCGTTATACATTATGAAAAGCGTGTTAAAAGTTTATCAAGGAGAAATTTATGTCGGACGAAATTAAAGAAACAATAGAAAAAGAATGTGAATGCAAATGTGAATTCTGTAAAGCTGTAAAGAAAATTTTGGCTATCGCATTGGGTACTTTTATTGGTTTTTATTGTGCAATGAGTTTGTTTTTTGCACTCCACAGACCTCCAATGCCCCCTTGTGACGGTTTCAAAAGACCACCATATAGCGATGTTCAAAAATTTGAACACAAGAAAATGAAAAACCACGAAAAGCAAATGCCACAAAGACAAATTGAAAATGATGATTAAAATTTTGAACCCCGATACTATATCGGGGTTTTTGGAAATGTAACAAAAAACTTAATTGTGTTTAAAAATAAATAATATACTTGAAATTTTACAATGCTTGTGGGATAATTTTTTTGTTCACGAATGTGGCTGGGTAGCTCAGCTGGCTAGAGCGTTCGGCTCATACCCGAGAGGTCGAGAGTTCAAGTCTCTCCCCAGCTAATAAAAAGAATCCTTGAAAAAGGGTTCTTTTTTTATGTTCAATTTGTGAAATTGAAAAGAGTGAATTTTTGCTAGAGTGACGAGTTAAGCTCAAACTTGTTTATTTAAGCAATTTCATTGAATGAAAATTTTGTTTTCACAAAATTGGAATTGAATGTTAAAATTATAAGCGAAGCGATTGCTCCGAGACGAATACTTCAAGAAAGTCATAATTTTGCAAATAAAAAATTTGGCTCGTCTCACTCTGCCGAAAAAATGCGAATCGTTGAGCATTTTTGAGAGGGCATAAGCGAAGCGATTGCTCCGAGACGAATACTTCAAGAAAGTCATAATTTTGCAAATAAAAAATTTGGCTCGTCTCGGAATCGAACCAAGGACACGAGGATTTTCAGTCCTCTGCTCTACCAACTGAGCTAACGAGCCAAACTTGTTGTTTGATATTCTCTATTTGACGATTAGCTCAGTTGGTAGTTGTCTTACTCATGCTCACCAAGTTCGCGGGCTAACGAGCCAAATAGCAATTTATATTCAATTTTCATTCTGCGTTAGCTCAGTTGGAGAAGTATATCTGTTGCTTCACTTCGTTCGCAACGGCTAACGAGCCAAACTTGTTGTTTGTTACTTTATAATACCAAATCAACTTCTATAGTCAAGCATTAATATTCAAACAAACTAATTTTCGAGCAAAATTTTTATTGCTTCGCCATCTCGATGCATTTCTATTGCACGTTTTGCGTACTTCATGTCCATTTTTCTTGTGATTAATTTTTCTACATCAATTTTGCCATCGGCAATCATTTTCAGCGCTTCTCTAAAGTATTTTGGCGTATGATGGAATGAGCTTATTATTTTGACTTCATCATAATGCAAACGGCGAGTGTCGATATTTACCGAAGTTCCTGAAGCACATCCGCCAAAAAAATGCACATAGCCACCTTTTCTTACAAGTGAAAACATTTTTTCCCACATCGAAGGCAAACCTACGCACTCTATTGCAACATCCAATCCCCTGTTTTCTTCTGTTTCGTTCATGACGATTTCTGCCGGATCAGGGTATTTCTTTAAATCAATCACAATATCAGCATTGGCAAATTCTTTTGCAAGTTTGAGTTTCAAGGGGTTTCTGCCCATCGCAATTACTCTTGCACCTTTTAATTTTGCTAATTTTGCAAACATCAACCCAATAGGCCCAATGCCCACAACCCCCACAGTATCGCCTTTTTGGATAGGAGTTTTTGAAATACCATGGACAACATTTGACAAAGGCTCTGTAAAAGCAGCTTTTGCGAATGACAAGTCATCAGGTAAAATAAGCGTGTTTTTTTCAACGATTCTTTTTGGAATTTTTATGTATTGAGCATACGCCCCATTCAACAAATCGAGATTTTCGCACAACTCATATTCGCCACGTCTGCAATAAAAACACTCTCCGCAAGGTGCAGAATTTGCACACACGACCCTGTCTCCCACTTTTACATTTGAAACGTTTTCATCAACTTTATACACAACTCCGGAAAACTCATGCCCAAAGCCTGAAGGTACTTTTTTGATGAGTACGGGGTGACCTCGTTTGAATGTTTTTACATCTGTTCCACAAGTAAGAGCTGCCTCGACTTTGACGAGAATTTCTCCTTCGTTTAGTTCGGGGACTTTTACTTCTTCATATCTGATATCATTCGGTGCATAATATTGCACAGCTTTCATTTTCATACTTTTATATACGCCTTAAAAATTTTATTGTTAAAACTATCATCGACTGCATTTGCCAAATTGTCAAGAGAATAATAAGAAGAAAGATTTGAAACAGTGACTTTTTTTGAATTCAAAAGTTCACAAGATAATTTTAAATCTTTTGGATGGGGAGAATAACTGGAAATTATGCTCAATTCTCTATAATAAATTTCATTATTCGAAAAGCCGGCAAAATCATCCTCTACAGAAGAGAAAACAATTATTTTTCCACCGTCTATTACATTGTCGAGAGCTGTTTTTATTGCTTTTGAGCTACCTGCAGTTAAAAACACTACATCGTATTTTTTGTTTTTTTCGTAAGAAAAACCGTTTGAAGAAGCGATTTTCATTCTTTCTTCGTTTATATCAAATCCAAAAACATTAACATCAAAGGCTTTTAGTCCTTTCATCATCAAAAGTCCAATCGAACCCAATCCTATCACCAAAGAAGAAAATTTTGAATTGTTGTCGTTTTGGTATTCAAAGCCGCTTCTTCTGATTGCACGAATGCAGCAAGAAAGAGGCTCTAAGAAGGCTTTTTCGTCATCTTTTAAGTCATTTGACATTTTGTAGACTGTATTTTTCAGATGGTTTTCGTCGACTCTGATATATTCAGAAAAACCGCAAGGAAAGATGTTTGATTTTTTGAATGTTTTGCACATGGAAGATGAGCCGTTTTTGCAATATCCACAGCTTCCGCAAGGATAATGATGCCCAAGAGCGACAACATCGCCTATTTTGAAGTCAGTTGAAGAATTTATTTCTTCTATTGTTCCAACTACTTCGTGGCCTAGAATGATGTTTTTTTCATTTTCAAGAGTTGAATGTTTTATTTTGACCAAATCAGAACCACACAATCCGCAGCCCAAGACTTTTATTATTGCTCCGGTGTCGTTGAGCTTTGGTTTTTCTGTTTGGATTATTTCTATTTTTCCATTTATTAATTTTGCACTTTTCATAAAATATTTTCTGCCTTTAGCTTTTATTCTAACACAAAAAATCAAACATTTTTATGTACAAAAAGCTCTCTTTTTGTTGAAGAGAGCTTTTTTAAACTTTTGTTAACTAAACAAATCTCTAGTCGTGTTGGAACATCGCACGTTGAGCAACAACACCGAATGGATAAGCGTTTTTGTCTGTAACGATAATCGGGAATACGTCTAGGATTTTTGATCTACCTTTTGTACCCGGAACTTTGTAAGAACCTTTTGTTTTTCTTGGGTTTGGTCTTCTTTGTCCGTTTACATCAACAATAATCAAACAAGGCAAGTTTGCAACGTTACCATCATCATCTTGGATGTTACCTTCAGGTGTTGCACAGTGATGATTGTTTGTTTCGAATGTTCCACCCATACCTTGGTTTGGTGTTGATGGAAATTCATATCTCATACCGTCTGCCGTAAAGAATGCCCAGTTTGTAGTGTTTCCCCAAGAATAAGAAGTTGAAGTAGAAATTACGTTCATTCTGTTTCTAAACATTTCAAACAGAGAATCTTCTGCTCCGGGGGTAGTCATTGAAACTGTTTCTATAGGGCCATAACCTTCTAGAGCGATATTCATTTCGATTACTTGGTTCAATGTTGATAATGCTTTTTTGAGAGCTGATTTGTATTCGTGTTGTTCTGTATTTACTAAGATAGCAGGAATCGTTAATGCCGCAATTACACCGATGATTACCAATGTAATTAATGCTTCTGCGAGTGTAAATCCGCTATGTTTCTTTCCAAAATAAGTTCTAATTTTCATTTTTTTTTTTTTTGTAACTTTCTATTTTTTGTTCACTATAATACTATCAAAGTTTTTTGTAAATTACAATTTTTTTACGATACTTCGTACATATACTGTATTTAATAATTCGTTATATTATTTTGAATTCCACCAACGTGCAGAGTATATCATACTTATTCAATAATGACAACAAAATCTTAAGTTATTTTAACAAATATTCCTCAAGTGCTCTTATTTTCATCAATTTCCAATCAGGTCTTTGTCCTGTCCAAATCTCTGTTGCAGCAACTGCCTGAAATACCAACATATCCAGACCGCAGACGTATTTTTTTCCGCTTTCGATTGCATTGTTGATTAATGGGGTTTTTAGGGGGTTGTATACGATATCATAAACAATAATGTCGTCTTTCATTGTTTCAAAGAGTTGTTTGTCGATTAGACAATTTTTTTCATCAAAACCCTTCATTCCAACAGGTGTTGTGTTTACTAAAATATCTATATCATCGAAACTTTTCATCAAAGAATTTTGTATAGCATTAAATTTTACATCTGGGAAACCTGCTCTTAGAGTGTCTAGAGTGTCTTTTGAATTTATAACGTTTCTTGTATAAATATCAATTTCTTTTATGCCCAACTTAAAAAGCCCTGTACAAACCGCCCTGCTTGCTCCACCTGTACCTAGTACTGCTGCTTTTTTGCCTTTTAAATTACAATTTTTTAACGGCTCCATAAAACCGACAACATCTGTATTATAACCCGACATAGAAAGGTCTTCTTCGATTTTTATGGTATTAACGGCACCTACCATATTTACGTATTCATCATATTTTGACAAAAACATAGCAACAGGAACTTTGTGAGGGATAGTGACATTAAAGCCATAAAAACCCCCTGTTCTGAGGCGTTTTAATCTGTTAATCAAATCTTCGGGTTCAGTTGGTAAAAGCTCATAACTGTATTGAAGATTTAAACTTTCAAATGCTGCTTTGTACAAAACGGGACTCAAAGAATGCCCCAAAGGATAACCTACAAGACCTAGTTTGTATATTTTTTCTTCCATTTTATTCTTCCATATCTCTTGAATATTTGCAATTTTTGTTTGAACAAGCGATTTTGTTGCCACGTTTCAGATATTTTTTCACAAGCAAACTTCCACATTCAGGACATGTTTCGCCTCCGTTTGGTTCTGCCCAAAGAGCAAACGAACAATCAGGGTATTTTGAACAACCCCAGAAAAATGTTCCATAACGTGATTTTCTTTTGACCAATTCGCCATCTCTACCGTTTTTGGCACATTCCGGACATTTTACGCCGGAAGATTCTAAAATAGAAAATCTTTTTTTGCATTTGTCATTCAAACATTGGTAGTATTTTCCATAAGGGCCTGTTTTTATGACCATATCAGAGCCGCATTTTTCACATTTTTTGTCTGTAGGTTCATCTTCTACAACAGGTGTTTGTTGCTCTCCGTCCATCGGAAGAGCTGTTTTGCATTCGGGATATCCGGAACATGCCAAAAACTGTTTTCCAAAACGAGAAATCTTCACCACCATACGTTTTCCGCAATTTGGACAGATTTTGTCTGTTTCTATATCTACTCTTTGCATGTTGGCTTTTGCATCTTCCAGCGTTTTTGAAAAAGGTTTCCAGAAGTTGTTCAGATATTCTACGCTATTTTGTTTGTCTTCTGCAATGTCATCAAGACCCGCTTCCATCTTGGCTGTGAATTTGTAATCCATAATTTGGACAAAATGTTCGTTTAGTTGCTTGCAGATGGCTCTACCTAGAGGAGTTGGTTTTAGAGATTTTGTTTCTGTTTTTTCAACATAATTTCTTTGTTGAATTTTTGTGATAATAGGTGCATAAGTAGATGGTCTGCCGATTCCATATTCTTCCAGCTGTTTTACCAAACTCGCTTCTGTATATCTGGATGGAGGCTGAGTAAAATGTTGTTCGGGTTTTAATTCTTCCAATTTTAAAACATCACCTACATTCAATTCAGGGAATTTTTTTGCGATTTCTATGTTTTCGTCATCTGTGTAGATTTTTGTAAAACCATCAAACACGATTTTTGATGAACCCATTTTGAAGATATATTTGTCTGCTTTTATGTCAACTGTGATGTTTTTGACTTTTGCATTTGTCATTTGAGAAGCCATAAACCTATCCCAGATGAGTTTGTAGAGTTTGTATTGTTCTGATGTTAAGTATTTTTTTATACTTTCGGGTGTTTTTTCGATATACGAAGGTCTGATTGCTTCGTGGGCATCTTGTGTATTTGCTTGGTTTTTCTTTGTGTATACGTTTGGTTTTTCCGGATAGTATTTTTCGCCATAATTGTCTAGAATGAAATCTTTTGCGGCATCTCTAGCGTCATCAGAAATTCTTGTTGAATCTGTTCTCATATAAGTAATCAAACCCACAGACCCATCGCCCAAATCAATACCTTCGTAGAGTTTTTGTGCAACTTGCATAGTTTTTGATACACCATAGCCCAATTTTGAGCTTGCTTCTCTTTGCAAAGTCGATGTTATAAAAGGTGGTTGGGGTTTTCTTGTTGTATCACGTGGAGTGATTTTTGATACTTCATATTTTGAATTTTGAAGGATTTTTAAGGCTTCGTTTACTTCTTTTTCATTGTGAAGCTCGAGTTTTATGTCTTTTCCTTTTTCGTCAATTATTCTTGACAATTCTGCTGAAAAATTAACTTTTTCTTTGTTTAAAAGTGCCTCAACAGACCAATACTCAACAGGCACAAACGCTTCTATTTCGTCTTCTCTTTCGCAGATTATTTTTAGTGCAACAGATTGTACACGACCTGCAGAAAGTTTGTAGTTTTTCATTTTTTCCCACAAAATCGGACTTATTTTGAAACCTACGAGTTTGTCCAGAATTTGTCTGGTTTTTTGAGCTTCGACTTTTAACATGTCGATTTGGTGAACATTTGCAACAGCGTCTTTTATTGCATGGGGCGTGATTTCATTAAAAACAATTCTAAAAATCTTGTCTTCAGGAAATTTTAGGCATTCTTTTACATGCCAAGCAATAGCTTCCCCTTCTCTATCAGGGTCGGATGCCAGATAAATTCTGTCTACTGTTTTTGCAAGTTTGTTTAATTCTGTTACTACTTTTTTCTTTTCGGGTATGATTTCGAATGTGGGTTTGAAGTTGTTTTCTATATCAAATCCCAATCCCTTAGAAGCCAAATCTCTTACATGCCCCATAGAGGCCTGTATAATAAAGTCTTTGCCCAGAATTTTTCCGATTGTTTTTGATTTTGCAGGTGATTCTACTATAACCAGAGTTTTTAGATTGTCTTTTGTATTTTCTTTAGATTTTGTTGCTTTAGTTGCCATTATTCTCTACCATTCGCATTTATAAAATTTGTTATCAGCTTGTTTAATTAAACCGTTAAGTTCCAATTCTGTCAAGGTTGCCATAAGACAAGAAGAGTTTGTTTCGGCTTCTTGTAGTATTTCATCAAAGGTTTTAGCCTCAAGCGTCATTATATCATATATTCTTCTTTGAGTTTCCGTTAAGTCGTATGACGGGTCGAATTTTTCTTTTATTTTGAAATTCCAGCCCAAGATTTCAAGAATATCATTAGTATAACATACAATTCCGGCACCTTGTTTTATCAAATGGAAAACCCCTTCTGTATTGGGGTTTGAAATTCTACCCGGCATGCACATAAGTTCTCTGTTGTAGTCTAGTGTCAAGTTTGCACTAATCATAGCTCCGCTTTTTAATTGAGCTTCTGCAACAAAAGTTCCTTCAGACATTCCGACAACTATCCTGTTTCTTTGGGGAAATGTGTATTTTGTAGGTTTTGTTCCCAGTGGATATTCGCTAAAAATTACACCTTTTTTTTCTAAAATTTCATCGAACAATTGGGTATTTTGTGTTGGATAAATTATATCCAATCCTGAACCCACTACTGCAATGGTTTTTAAATCTACGCTCAAAGCCGCTCTATGTGCTGCAGCATCAATTCCATAAGCCAAGCCTGAAACAATAACGACAGGATTTGTATAAAATCCTCTTAATATTACAGACATAGCACCCACGCCTTCATTTGAGGCTTTTCTAGAGCCGACGACTGCTAGAGTATATTTGTAGTTAATATTTTCGATATCGCCTTTATAATATAAAAGAAGCGGAAAATCAGGAATTTGTCTTAAAAGTGGAGGATATTTTTCGTCTTCATAAGTTACTATTCCTATTTCTTTATCTTTTAGAGCATTTTCAAAACATTCATCTAAATCCAGTTTGTTTTTCTTTTTTAAAAAGTCTTTTGGAACTTTCATTCCTGTTTGTTCTGAAAAATTCATTAAATCGTTTTCGTCGACGTTGAAAGCTCTTTCTATATCAAAATCAAAAAATTCAAATAATTTTGATTTGAATATAGGGCGAAGATTTAAATAACTAAATCCTATGTAGTATTTGTTTTTGTCTGTTTTTTCGGTCGTAGTCAGTTTTAGTTGGTATTGTTTTTTCATTTTGTTTTCTTTAGTTCATTGTATTCTTTTTTTATCGCATTGATATCAAAAGTAAGAGTACTTTGATTTTCAAAAACGAGTTCTAATGTGTCAATTTCTGAGTCTTTGTCCCCATCTATTTCAAACAATTTTGCCATAATATAATACATATCGCCATTGTCGTTGTTTTGGGTGAATTTTATTACAATATCTTTTGCTTCTTTTATTTTTTCTTGTTTAATTAATATTTGGCATAGAAGTTTGTATGCTTCCAAGTCTTTTGGGTTTTTTTCTATTGTCTTTTTGAGCATAATGACAGCATCATCATATCTTTTTAATTCGTAATAAATTTGTGCTGTATTAAAATAAGCCCAAGAATAATCAGGCGAAAGTTCGAGTACTTTTCTGTATTCAACGAGTGCGAAGTCGTATTCTTTTATTTTTTTGTATTCACAAGCCAAATGAAAATGAGCGAAATAGTCGCTATAATTGTATTCGATTGCTTTTTTGAAACATTTTATTGCATAATTTGAGTCGTTTTTTTTGGAATACAAAATACCTATCGAAAAAAAAGCATTTGCGTCTTCGTTTTTGTAGAATATTACTTTTTTGAGGTCTTGAATTGCTTCTTCAATATTTCCTTTTTGTTCTTCAACAAGTGCCAAATTGTACAAAAAATCAGGCTCTTCAGGTTTTATTTCTACTGCTTTTTTGTAAGCAATCAAAGCATTGTCCGGATTTTTTAATTTTTCCCAACAAATTCCACAATTGAAATACAAATCAGCATCATTTGGAAAAATTTCTAAAAGATATTTTATGTGAGAAAGAGCAACTTTTTCAAACCCTAAATCCAAACAAAACATTATCAATTCACGTCTTGCTTGAAAATTCTTGGGATTGAGTTTTATTTTAGTTTGAAGATTTTCAAATTTTTCAATATCATTCATCTTCTTTGTTTAATGTTTCATCTAAATCAACATCTATAATTTTGCCGTCAAATTCCATTACTGGAGAAGTTTCTTCTTGGTATTCTTCGTTTTCTTCAAAATCGTCATCTTGAACAATTTTTTCGATAACGATTTGTGCCATATCTAGAGCTACTTTCTTTTTTGTGTCCGGTGAACATTTTTCTAACATTTGGATTGCTGTTCTAACAGTTGAATCGATATCATACCAGCGTGAATGACCTCTTTGTATTCTGCCATCTTCAACAGCAGACATAATATCTTCAACATTTTCGTATTTATTGTCTTGAATGTTGTGTTCGATAATTACTTTAATCAAATTGAGTGCAACTTCGATTTGCTTTGTGTCTGTAGAAGTCGAAAGGGTTCTCATTGACATTGATAAAACGGGGTCTTTGTCATACCATCTGGAAAAATACTGATTGTCCATTTTTGTTTCCTTAAAATTAGCTATTTTTAAAAATTACTCCACAACCTGAAGACGGGTAGTGCCATTCTATTGCTTGTTTCGGGCAAGCAATTCTACATGCACCGCATTCAAGACAATTTTCGTATTGTACAATAATTTCTTGTGTATTTTCGTCAATTTTGTAAACATTCGCAGGGCAAATAAAAGTACATGTTTTTTCTTTGCATTTTGAACATTTTTTCAAATTGAGCAGTATATGTGTTTTATTATCGCAATTATATTTAATTGTTGCAAGTTTATCTTGTATTGATTTGTTATTTTTTTTCTTTTTTTCATCCATAATTATTTACCAAAAAACACGTCAAATCCGCATTTTAGAAATGTTTTTATATCTTTTAATAATTCGAAAATATTTCTGTCTTTCAAAAAACTTAAAGCAAATTTTCTAATTTGAAAAGATTTTGAAACACAATTCGCACTCGTAATTATTTCAAAAAATTCTTTTATTTTTTTTGGATAATAATACGATAGTGACATTGAACGTTTAGACAACAAAGAAACAACGTTTCTGTAAGAATAAAGGTCTTTTAAAATGAAAGATTTTTCGAGTTTTTTTCTATACAAAGATAAATTCCAGCCCGAATAGTCATAGTCGTTGATTGCAGCGGCTGCTGTTTCTCCTGCCAATTTTCCGGAAATCAGAGCATAGTTTGTGCCTTCAGAATGTACACTATTAATAAAACCTGCCGCATCTCCAACAATCATCACTCCGTTTGCGGTTAGTTTCGGCATTTTTTTGTAACCTGTTTCAGGAATCAAATGTGCACTATATTCAACAACTGTTCCATCTTTTATTAACGGAACAATATCAGGGTGTTTTTTTACTTCTTCCAAAACTTCGTTTATGTTTAGCTTGTTTTTCTTTAAATCTTCCAAACTCGCTCCAACGCCGAGCATCAGGGTGTCTTTAAATGTATAAAAATATGTCATCATAAAGATATTTTTGTAGTTTTTTAAACCACCGAAAAACATCTTGCATACGCCGTTAGACAAATCTTCTTTTAAGCAAAATCTCTCTTCTATTGATTTTTTGTCGAGTTTTAAAGTTTCTTTTGCAGATAACAGCATATCTTTTGGTTTAAAATCTTCTCTCAGTCCAATTTTGTGTGATAAAAAAGAATTTACACCATCAGCCAAAATAACAATTTTTGCAAAATAATCTTCATGTTCTGTTTTTATTCCGATAACATAACCGTCATCTTCGATTAAATCTTTAACAAGAGTGTTTGGAACATAATAAACACCTTCTTTTTTTGCTTGTTCAATCATCCATTTTTCCAGATTGAAGCGTTTTATTGCATAAGCAGAATCAGATGACGAATTTTTGTATGTCAAATCAAAAGATCCTTCATCATTCAAAAAAGACCATGTATTTGAGTTTATAATTCTTTCATAGGGCAGAGATTTTAAAGCTTCAGGTCCAAAAACTTCTTTTAGAGGAGTAGAATAAACAGCACCTCCATACATGTTTTTAGAGCCGGGGTATTTTGCCCTATCAATTAAGACAACTTTTTTGCCCAGTCTGACAGCACTTATTGCTGCACTAATTCCCGCAGGGCCTGCACCTACTACAACTATATCCGCATTATACATTATATCCATAATTCAATAATACATTTTAATTATTTAAAAAACAATAGAAAAATTAGCAATTTTTTTGACGAAAAATACTTTATTATTATGTAGCGATGTTATTG
>CAKUUG010000005.1 GCA_934692665.1 uncultured Candidatus Melainabacteria bacterium
ATCGAAACTTTAGAAGATAGAGAAGAAGAAATAGCAGGTTTAATGCTGGGTAATGCAAAGAAAATGTCAAATGCATTAAGCAGACAAACAAAAAAATCTATCGAAACTTTAGAAGATAGAGAAGAAGAAATAGCAGGTTTAATGCTGGGTAATGCAAAGAAAATGTCAAATGCATTAAGCAGACAAACAAAAAAATCTATCGAAACTTTAGAAGATAGAGAAGAAGAAATAGCAGGTTTAATGCTGGGTAATGCAAAGAAAATGTCAAATGCATTGAATGAAGAGACAAAAGAACATATTGCACAAATAAGAACTGCAGCAAGCAAGAAAACGACTCCTCCTAAACCCCCAAAAGCAAATCCGGAAATTTTCGACCAATCAAATAATTTTATAGATAACAAAATAATCACAACTCCAAAAGCAAACATTAAACCGGCTCAACAAGATATAGAAAATCTATATTCAAAACAATCAGCACAAGATTGTGAAAGCTTCAATATCGTGGATTTTTTACTTCAAAAAGAACAAAAAACAGCAGAAGTAACTATGCTGCCTCAACCTAAAGTGGTAAAAACAGAAGAAAAAATCAATGTTGCAGAAAAAGTTGCAGAAAATGTCAAAGAAAAAGAAGCCGAAGCAAGACTGCTTGATTCTATTGAAAAAGCATTCTCTCAAGATAAAATAGATACTCCCCAAAAAGAAGTTGCAGGCCCAAAAAAAATTGCAACACCAAAGAAAAAAGCAGTTTCTATACTAAATTCAAATGTAGAAGGAGTAGAAACAGCAACACAAGATAAAAAAGGATTTTATCGCACACCTGATGGAAAACTCGCTACCGGCTATTATACAAAAAAATGTAAAGACGGCACAACGATTGGTATGAATCTTCAAGATGGAATGTTTGTAAAAAGTACCGGATTTAAAAAAGTTGGCGTAAGAAATAAATATAATTTTACAAAAACATTCATTAGGCAACATGAAGCAGAAAATGGTCTATTGCTAGATAGAACGATTGTTACAAAACTCGATAATCCAAAAGCACAAACAGGCACAAGAACCGTAATCACACACGAAACTGCCGGCAATAAAAAAGTTAGAGACATTGTAAGCGTATTTAATGTTGATTTTAACAGCAAAACAGAACACGAAATCAAACGTACAGTTTGCACGCCTGAAAAAATTCTTCAATACGATGCAACAAACGGCTTACAAAACTGCAGAGTCAGAAGAATGCAAAGAGACACAAAAGAAACAGCAGCATTTGAAACTTTTCCAGACATAAGATACACTTGTGCTGATGTAAAAATGCAAGAAAGACAAGATGGCGTGTTGGAAAATGCTATGAGTACCTTTGTATTTGACGATAGTTATCACGCTCCAATTTATACAGAAGCGTGTTTAAATGCTATCGCAGGAAAAGGTGTTGGGGCTTAAACTATTATTCCAAAAAAAGATTTTACAAATTTTAAAAATGTGATATAATAATTAAGCAAAAAGCAATTTTTGTTGTTTATGTGTTTTATAAAATTGTGTTGTAAGGAGAAAAATTATGATTTCAAACCTAATTTCACCTTCAGTGTCTTTCAAAGGGCAAAGTAGTAATTCTTCAGTGCGTAATTCTTATAACGAAATGCTAAAGAAGAATGAACAAATTGCAACAAAAGTCAACAATGCAATAGAAAACAGTATTAACACTAACGTTAGCAATACAACCAACAAACAAATACCTATGCAAGGCAATGTTGGACAAAAATTGGACGTTACTGTTTAAATTTGCAAGATTGTGTTGTTGTTACTGAATTACTTTATGTGCAAAAGTTTTTATTAGCTTTTGCACAATTTTTATATTTACGCAAAAAATAATTTTCAAAAACATTTTGTAATAGTTTAATCGATTGTATTTTTTTATCAAATCGCTTTTATTTTTTTTGAACATTTTAATTGCATCAAATCTTATTTTTATATTCCAATCAATTAATTTGTTTATATATTCTTCGTTTAGTATTTTTTTATCGCCTGAAGTCAAAGAAGTTTGGGAACTGTTGCCTTTGTGATGACGATACAAATAACATATTGCAGAAATATTGATAGAACCGCCAATTAAATGTAAAAAAGAAAAAATTACTTTATCAGCTCCTGTTTTCCAGTATTCTTTGTTCGGAAAATATTGTAAAATATCCAAAGATGTTTTTCTAAACATGCCTGATGTAGAAGGATTCCAGCTCCACAAACCAAATGGCGATTTTACTTTTTTCAATTTAAAATCTTCTTCAAGTTTAAATAAATTTTCAATTTCAGAATAATTTATTGTTTTTTGAAATACAGAAATTTTATTTGTAATAGAGTTTAGAGAAGTTATTTCGTTTTTGTCGTTAATTTCTCCACAAGAACAGGAAACCAAAGCCGTATTTTCTGTCAAATGTACATAAAGCAGGGTTTTTAGATAGTTTGGCAAAAGAATGTCGTCGCTATCTATCATACATACAAATTCACCTTTAGCGTTTTTCAAACCGGCAAGAAAAGCACACAGTTGCCCTTCATTTTTCGGAAGTTCTATTATTTTTATTTTTTCATTTTTTATTCTGTTTAGTATTTGAGTGTTTCTTTTGTCTGACCCATCGTTTACAATTATTACTTCCCAGTTTGTATAAGTTTGAGATAAAATGCTCAAAACACAGTCATTGATATACTTTCCCAGATTGTAATAAGTTATTATTATGCTGATTAATGGCTCTTTTGTAAAATTATTTTGGAAATTCATACATTTATCTTAACATAATTAAAAAAAATGCTTGATTATTTTTTTTGTTTTGTTTAATATTAAAAATGTCCCGACAAGCACAAAGTTTGGAATTGAAAATTTAATAACATACGTGGGGGTTTAGCTCAGCTGGTAGAGCACCTGCTTTGCACGCAGGGGGTCAGGAGTTCGAATCTCCTAACCTCCACCAATTAAATATAGAGCCCGAAAGGCTCTTTTTTAGTGCGTTTTGACGCTTTTTTATTTTTTTTAATCTCATCAGATTTTACTTTAACAATACAATTACGCTTTATGCTTTGTTTAAAACCACAAATATGCTATTCTTTAAAAAAGGAGTTTAAAATGGCTTTTAATTTTACAAATGAAGTAGTGAAGTTTCTGCAAAAAAATCTGGACAAATCTTTTACGGCAAGCGAAATTGCAGAATACATAGCAGATGATTTTCTTTGCGATTGCGAAGCAAAAATAAAAAAATCCAAAGGCAGATTGAAAACAAAATATGACTGCATACGTCAGTGGAGTGCAGAAATTAATGCACATAAATACGCCTTTATGAAAAAAGGAGTGCTGACGACTGCAGGAAGACCCAGAAAATATTACATTCCAGACGACAAAGAAGAAACAAAAGCCAAAAGAAAAAACAATCAACCGGAAAAAGAATTGTACTCGGTGTTAGCTCAATTTTGCAAGTTTAAAAAAAATATAAACACTTTAAGAATAAACGAAAAAAGGTCAAGCAATGACCAAAAAGGTCACAATATATGGCTGTATGCTGATGTTGTCGGATATGAAGATTTGACAACAAATTTCAACAACAAAGTAAAAGAATGCTTGGTAGAATACGCCCAAGAAAGAAGTCTTTTATATTCGTTTGAAGTTAAAGACGAAAGAATTGAAATAACAAACTTGAGAAATTTCTTCTTCCAAACCGTTTCAAACTCTTCTTGGGCAAATTATTCTTATTTGGTCGCAGAAGAAGTCGCAGATAATGCATTCGACGAATTGCAATTGTTATGTTCAAGCTTCAATATTGGTTTTATACAATTAGACAAAAAAGACCCTGCAGAAAGCCAAATAATAATAAAAGCCCCAAAAACACCTCTAGACTGGCATATGATTAATAGAATTGCAAGCGTTAATAAAGATTTTCAAAAATATTTGGAAAACATCACCTTGTCTTACAAAGGTCATTCTAACAAATACACTGCAAAACCAAAATGGGATATTAACGAAGAAACTTAAACAATTCAATCAAGCATTCTTCTTAATAGCGATTTGTACAACGCCAAACAATACAAACAGAATCCCAACAGCTATTCTAAGCGTTAAACTCTCATGAAACACAACAACCCCAAAAAATACTGCGGTTAATGGTTCCAATGCTCCTAAAATCGCTGTTTTTGTAGAACCGATTAGTTTGATTGCGATATTAATTGTTTCTATCGAAATGATTGTCGGCAACATCGCCAAACCCAGTGCAAAAAGCCACAGATGGGGTTTGTTTGGTATTTGTAATTGTGTACAAAATTTCAAATTAATAATATAAACAAAAAGACCAAAAAACATTACATAAAAACTCATTTTTTCGTTTTTCATATTTTTGATAGCCTTTAATGTTTTCACTTTAACCATATAAATCGCATAAAGCAATGCCGAAAACAGGACAATTAAGACACCATTTATATTCAGACTCATTCCGCCATTGTTTCTACACAAAAGAATTATGCCTATAGAAATCAAAACAATTGAGCTTATAACGGTTTTGGTTATTTTTTCTTTAAAAAATATTGTCATAATCAGTGCAACAATAACCGGATATATAAACAAAATTGTACATGCAATTCCTGCATCTATATATTTAAAAGACTCAAAAAGAGCTAATGACGACAACGAAAATGATATACCAAGAACGGTTAAAGGAACTATTTCATTTTTTTTGAGTTTCAAAGATGCTTTTTTGACTATCGTTAACCAAATTCCATAAATCAAAACCGCAAACGCATAACGATAAAACAAAATAGAAGCAACATCAATTCCCGCATGGTACAAAGGCAGTGCAAATAATGGATTTGTACCATAGCTTGAAGATGCAATAACTCCGTATAATATCCCTTTTGCTTGCTTTTTCATATTTTTCCTTTTCTTCAACAAGTTAATCTAAAAATATACCAAAATCAAGCAAACATTATTTTAAAATTTAAATCTTTTTAACCAGCTCAAAAACGCCATTTCTAGGGTTGTTTTTCAATCTTTCAGGGTCAATATAACAAATATCTACTTTTGGAATTTCTATTCCTATTTTATTAAACAAATCTTTAAAATATTCTTCTGCATTGTTTGTTTCTAAAATTGAATAAATCTCTTCCATCCTTTTTTTAACAAATTCAACTCCTCTTTTGTCATTCAAAGAATTTTCATCAACTTTAGCATTATAATCAATTAATTTGCCAATATTGATTGCAACGGCGAGTCCGTGGGGGATAGAATATTTTGTAGTAATAGAATAAGACATAGCATGGGCTGCTGTTGTTCTAGAGATATTTATTGCACGTCCGGAGTAATTTGATGCAAGTGCCATATTGAGTGCATTTTCATCATTTGGAAAAAGAACATAATTAATGAAATTTTTTTTGCACAATTCCATTGAAATTTTTGCGAAATTTCTACTTATTTCTGTTGACTTGCATGCAAAATACGATTCGATTGCTTGGCAAAAAGCATCCAAACCTGTACATATTTTTAGATATTTTGGATTTTCCATTATGAAATTTGTGTCTACAATTTTAATTTCAGCTTGAAGTATTTCATTATCCAGAGATTGCTTAATGCCATTTTCGTAATAAACAGCAAACTGTGTTTCTTCAGAACCTGTTCCTGCTGTCGTTGGAATTGCAACAAATGGTGTTGAAGGTATGGTTTTGTATTTAAAAACTTTTGCAAAGTCAATAACCGAACCACCTCCAATAGCAATGATAACATCAAAAACATAGTTTATTTTTTTAATTGCTTTTTCTATTTCTTCTATTTTTGGATTTGTTGAAAAATCATTATAATAAAATGTCTCGAAGTCTACATTTTCTTCAAAATTCGGCTTTATTTTTTCAAAAGATTTTTTCCCTGTAAAAACCAACGCTCTTTTGTTTTTTAGTTCTTTTAGATTTTTGAGTTCTTTAATTGCACCTTTATATATAAATCTTTTTTCCATTTTTATTTATTTAACGCCTCCATAAAGAGTTCTTTTGTTTGTTTTGGAGATTCTTTCGGACGAGAAAGATTCTTCCTTGCTCCACATTTGATTTTTATTTCCAACAAAGCTGAAGCTTTTAGATTTACAAATTTTTCTAAAACCTCGTTTAGAGTTTTCGCATCACAAGCACAAAAATAATTGTCACTAAAACCTTTAAAATCAACAAAACGAGAAACAGTGGGCTGGCTTCCGACTGAATCGTGAGCATAATTGTTAAATACAATATGCTTAAAATTCTTGATTTCATTTGATTTTGATTTTATTAAAGCATAAGTACCCAAATGCATCAAAGCTGCTCCATCTCCATCAAAACAATAAATTTCTTTATCTTTTTTTTCTAGTGCAATTCCCAATGCAATAGCAGAGCTATGTCCCATAGAGCCTACAGTCAAAAAATCTCTATCGTGCGATTCATTTCTTTTTTCTCTTAGTTCATAAAGTTCTCTTGAAGCAAAACCTGTCGTCGAAACAACAAAAGAATTTTTTGGGATTTTGTTTAATATGGTTTCGATTGCTTCTTCTCTTGTTAGAGTAAAAGTTGTTTTTGTCTTGTTTTTTAGTTCATATTTATCAAAAATTCCTTTTTTTGCGACCAAACAAAAAGGTTTTTCTTCGTTTTTGCAATAATCAATTGCTTTTTGTAGCTGTTTTTTCCAATTTTCATCTAATACATAGTACTCAATTCCCAATGTTTCAAGCAACTTTAGAGTAAGTTTTCCTTGTTTGATGTGTTGAGCCTCGTCCTTTGTATCAGGTTCACCCCTCCAGCCAACCAACATAAGGCAAGGGATTTTGTACACTTCTTCATCCATTAAAGACAAAATAGGATTAACACAATTTCCAAGTCCTGAATTTTGCATATAAACGAGTGCAGGATTTTTTGTTGAAAGATAATGACCGGCAGCTTGAGCGATTGCTGCACCTTCGTTTGCACATATTAGAGAATTTGAAGAAGCACTATCTGTAATATAAGCACAAAAACTTTTCAAAAGACTGTCCGGAACTCCCAAAAAACAATTGATTGAGTTGCTTTTTAAAATTTCATAAAATTCTTTAACATCAATCATTTATTTTTCTCCTGTTGGTATCAAAGTTAGAATGTCATTGATTTTCATACAGTATTCGTCAGACGCTTCTTTGCATCTTTGGTTTAAAAGAATACTTTTTGCAGTTTTTACCATAGCAGGATAAGCAGCTCTTAACAAATGATTTGCATAAATTACCATATCAATACCGTTTTTTGCCAATTCTTCTTCATAAACTTCGCAATAAGAAGAAGGAACTACAACGAGCGGTTTTCTGTTTTCAATAGTGTTGTATATTTTTGCAAATTCTTTAATCTCATCAAAAGTATTTGAACGAGAATGTATCATAATTCCGTCTGCTCCTGCGTTTAGATAGGTTTTTGCTCTATATATAGCATCGTCCATTCCTTTTTCTAAAATTAAACTTTCAATTCTTGCAATAATCATAAAATCAGACGTTACTTGGGCACATTTGCCTGCTTTTATTTTTTGTGCAAATTCATAAGGAGCGTCTTGTGTTTGGTCTGCTTCAATTCCAAAAAGAGAATTTTTCTTTAGTCCTACTTTGTCTTCTATTATTATTGCACTGACTCCCAGTCTTTCGAGCGTTTTTACCGTAAAAATAAAATGTTCACAAGGCCCGCCATTATCTCCATCATAGACGATGGGTTTTGTTGTAACTTCTAAAATATCATTCAAAACATTCATTCTGGATGTTGTATCCAAATACCCTATATCAGGTTTCCCTTGGGCAGTTGATTGCGTAAGAGAAGATATCCAGATACCATCAAACTCTCTTTTTTTATTGTCTACATTAACAAACGTGTTTTCAACAATCAAACCGGACAGTCCGTTGTGTGCTTCGGACAATGTAACTATTTCTTTTGCATTTAAGAGTCTTTTGAGTCTTTTTCCTCTGATTTCGGGCGTTGTTCCCACTTCTTTTAAAATTTTATTCAATTGAGTCGAAGAAACCCCCTCTGTATAAGGAATATCAAGAACCTTTCCGCCCCATTGTTTCATCACTTCAATGATTCTTTGTCTTGTTTTGGCTTGTACACCTGTTTTCCAATCATCTCCATGGAGAACATAATCAGGTTTAATCTTCAAAAGATTTGGAACATAGTCAAGAGTTTCTTGTGCAACAACTTCCGATACACCTTTTACATTTTCAACTACAACTTTTCTTTGCTCAAAAGACATGTAGGGAAGTCTTTTGTAACTGGCGATTGCTTTATCTGTCAAAAGCCCGATGATAATCTTCCCTCCACCATTTTCGTCCAGTAATTTTCTAGCTTGGTGAATAATGTTTAAGTGTCCGGGATGCAAAAGATCGGCACTCATTCCTATATATATTTTTATCATAAATAAAACTCCAAAATTTTTGATATGCACCGATTATAGCACATTTTTAAACTTCATTTTTATGTTTGCATTCAAAATACATATTATGATATACTTCTCAATATAAAATTGGAGAAAAGGCTCATGTCAGAGGAATTTAAGACACATCTGGATAGAATAAATTTTGAAAAATATCTTTCAAAATTGAACAAAAAACTAAAAAACAAAACCATTGTCATTTATGGTGCCGGAGCTTTTTTTAAATATATCAAAGAAAATTACGATTTGGATAAGCTAAATATTATTGGAATTTCGGATATAAAATTCACAACCAAAGAAGAAAACACTACTTTTTTAAATTACAAAATCATTCCAAAAGAAAAAATAAAAGAACTAAACCCCGATGTTGTTCTTGTTGCAACATTGAAATATGTTTCTATAATCGAAGATTTTGAGATTAATTATTTCAACAAAACAAAAACAAAAGTTTATCCTCTGGCAAAAATTCCATTGTGGGATTTGATTAAAGAAATTTGGACAAAATAAGAGACGATGTACATTCCTTATGAAGAAATTTTTCACACTTTTGCTCTTTTTTTGCCTTCAAAACAAAAAAAAGCCTTAAGAACCTTTGGAACAGAACTGAAAACAAAGGCAAATCTGAACTATATTAAAAAAAATAGAAAAAAAGTTTTAAAAAATTTAAAAACAAAACTTCAAAACAATGAAAAATTAAATGTCGCTTTTGTTATTTACGACGAAAGAAAATGGAAAGCACAGAGCTTATGGGATTTGATGAAAAATAGCGAATTTTTCAATCCTTGTATTTTTGTGACCAAAAATTGTGCAAATTCTGACAACTTTAATTACCAAAAAAAAGAAGAACTGGTAAAAATTTATGATTTTTTCAAAAAAAAGAATATGGAAGTCTTGTATGCTTATGATTTTTCAAAAGACGATTTTATTCCTTTATCGAAAATGCCCCAAAAACCGGATATCATAATATACTGTCATCCTTGGTACATAAACAAGACACAAGGGCCTGTTATGACATCAAAATATGCGATTTCTTGTTATATTCCATATTTTCTTGCAACTTCTGTTTCTCCAATTGAATATTATACGAGATTTCACAGATACGTTATGGCTCATTATGTTCCGGATATATCAATCAAAGAACAATATTCAAAAAATATGAAAAACAAAGGCGAAAACCTAAGAGCAACAGGACACCCTATGCTTGATTATTTTTATTTAAATAAAGATAAAAATAAAAATTCATCCAACACCGTAATCTATGCCCCTCATTGGTCTGTTGATGATGATAATAATCTTTTTTGGGGAACTTTTTTGGATTTTGGAGATTTGATTCTTGATTATGCAAAACATCATCCAAAAATCAACTGGGTATTTAAACCTCACCCTTGTCTTAAAAATTATCTTTTAAATCACAACTACAAAACAACGCTAGAAGTTGAAAAATACTGGCAAAACTGGGAAAAACTAGGCACAATCCACGAAGCAGGTGATTATTTGGATTTGTTTGCAAATTCAAAAGCAATAATCACGGACTGCGGTTCTTTTCAAACTGAATATTTTATGACTCAAAAGCCTTTTATTCGCCTAAAATCAGACCACCCTACACCTTTTAATGAAATGGTAAAAAAGATGGCTAGTGTTTCTTATACGGTTTCTAATAAAAATGAATTAATTGAAACGCTAGATAACATACTAATAAAAAATCTTGACCCCAAAAAAGAAGAAAGAAAAAAAGTCCTGAAAGATTTGGGGTTGGATAATATTTATGCTGCAAAAAACATCATCAATGACATATTACTGACAATAAGAGGTAAAGATGAATAGTTTGTCTCACGAAACGCCTGTTTTTAGCATTATTACACCTTGTTTTAATTCTGAAAAATATATAGAAGAATGTATAAAAAGCGTCTTAAATCAGAATTTTCAAGATTTTGAATTTTTGATTATAGATGATGGTTCTTTTGATTCAAGTTCTGAAATTATAAAAAAATACGCAGACTTTGACAATAGAATAAAATTCTTTAAAAAAGAAAACCAAGGTCAAGGAATACAAAAAAATTTTTTAATCAAACAATCAAAAGGAAAATATATATTGTTTCTCGATTCAGACGATTGGCTCGAAGACAATGCTCTTAAAAAATTGTTTAACAAATTTCAAAAAGACGACTCTGATGTAGTTATTTTTGATGGTTTTAAATATGAACAAAAATCGGGCAAGAAAAGTTTTTTTGAATATACAAAATTTTTCTATAAAATTTTTAAAGAAAAAAATTTCTCTCCGACAAAAGATGCTAAAGAATTTACTTTTAAAATAAACGGACTTACTTTTAAAACATATAAAAGAGACTTTTTAATCAAAAACGACATAAAATTCTCCCCCACTCGTTTTATAGAAGATAGCGAATTTTATTTTAAAATAATGTTAACTGTAGAAAAATTGTCTTGTTTAAAAGAAAAAATTCTAAACTACAGAATCCATCCTCTATCAACAACTTTTACCAAATTTAACAGAACAGAAGATATAAAATATGCGTTTTATATTTGTGAAAAAATCGTCAAAAATTCTTCTTTTAATAAAGACAAAACAATCATAAATGCTTTTTTAGAAAACAGAATGGCACAAATTTTTTATTATTATAAAAAAATAAAAAATGATCCCAAAACAAAGAAAGAATACTACAATTTAATTAAAGAAATTTTAAAATACATAAAAAGAAACTATGGTTTTGATTTTGTTACAACAAAACCAAAACTGAAAAAATACAACGACATAATTAATTTTTCTTTTGAATTTTATTATTTTTTAAAAAAATTTAAAAGAAAGCTACGCCTAACAAAAATGTTTTTAAAAAAATACTTTGAAATTTAAAAAGGAAAAAAAATGAAAATCTCAACTTTAATAAAAATAATAAATTTTATAAAAACACTGCTACCATCAAAACTTCAAGATTACATTTTGAAAAAATTAAAAAAAGAAACCTATTTGTCGCAGGTTGAATTTCATCTGGTCGACAATTGTAACTTAAATTGTGCATATTGTGACCATTTTAGTCCGCTTGCCGAAGAAAAATTTCATAGCATTGATTCAATTCTTGATGATTTTAAAAAACTGAAAAAAATCTTCGATAATATTGGAAAAATCTACATTCTAGGCGGAGAACCGCTTTTGCATCCTGATATTTTAGAAATTTTTGCACCAATAAGAAAAATTTACCCGAAAAGCAAAATTGCAATAATCACAAATGGAATCTTATTGAACAAACAAAACGATACTTTTTGGAAACAACTAAAAGAAAACAACATAACTCTTTCTATGACGCATTATCCGATTAATGTTGATTATGAAAAATACATCGAAAAATGCAACTCTATGGGTATAAAAGTTTGCTATTTCGGTTTAGATAGAAGCAAAATGCAAAACATGAATTTGGATATCAAAGGCAAACGTAACAAAACAAAAGCATTTATGCAATGCACAAGAAAAAAATGTCATTTTTTAAGTAATGGAAAATTGTACCTCTGCACTCTTGTTCCAAATGTTAAATTTTTGAATAAATATTTTAACTTGAATTTTAAAGTCCAAAAGTCAGATTATATTGATTTAAATAAAATAAAATCAGCCTCAAAAATCAACAAAATCTTTTCAAAACCAATTGATTTTTGCGCATATTGTAACGATGAAAAAGTAAAATTCTGTTCTTGGCACATTTCAAAAAGAGAAAAAAGTGAATGGGTAAAAGAATAGTGTTTAAAGAAAGGTTTTAAAAATGGATTTTGTTAAATATTTCAAAACAGTAAACGCAAAAAAACAAATTGATAATTTAGCGAAAAAATACAAAAATAAAAAAATTGTTGTTTATGGAGCAGGCATAATGTCAAATACTTTGTTTGAAAATTATGATTTATCAAAACTCAACATTGCTGCTGTTTGTGACATTAAATATAGTGAAGAGAAAGAAGATTACTTTTCTTATAAAACAATTTCTCCTGAAGAATTGAAAACTTTTGATTGTGAAGTTATTCTTGTTTTAGTTCAAAGATATTTAAATATAGAAAAACAACTAAAATACAAAGTTCTTTTTGACACAAATAACGAAAATACAAAAATTGAAAAATTTATAAAACTTCCGTTTAGTATACTTTTGAAAGAAATATTATTTTAAAAAAGAAAGAAAAAAATGAAAAAAGATAGAGAATTGTACAAAGAAAAACTAAAAGAATATACAGCTTTTTATTCAACTCTTGATGCTTCAAAATTAAAACCCGCAAGTGGAATTTTGAGAGAATATCAACTAAAAACGCTTGATTTTTGTAAAAAAATAATTTTTGAATTAGAAAAACAAAATATAAAATATTTCCCAATCGGAGGAACTTTAATCGGTGCAATAAGACACGGGGGATTTGTTCCTTGGGACGATGATTTTGATATCGGAATGATGAGAAAAGACTACACAAAAACGCTTGAATTTTGCAAAAAAAACTTTATAGAAATTTCAACATCAGAAATTTCTTATACTACAAAAAATCGTTTTTTGGTTTGGAATAAATATCTAAAGAAAAACCCAAACAAAATAATTTTTTCTAAAACACCTCATCATATCCAAATTTTGAAAGGAACTTCTATTGATGATTGCGTAAATATCGACATTTTCCCACATGACAATTACAAAAATTCTCTCACTCTTGATGAATACAACAAATATATGGCACACATTGCAACAAAAAAATATTCTCTTGGCAGATTCGACAAAATTCTTGAATTTTATGAAAATGAAAGAAAAACAAATCCTATTTTTGATGAAAATGGAAGCGTGATTTATTATGGATTGGATAATATCGATAACTACATTTTGACAAGAAAAGGGTTTTTTAATTATGATATGATTTTTCCGCTAAAAAAAATAAAATTTGAAGACTTTGAAATCTCTATTCAAAACGATCCTCTTCAATATGCAGAACTTCAATACAGAAATTGTCTAAAGATGCCTTCTGATATCACTATTTCATCTCATATTAATGCCAGAAAAAATGATACTTTGTTTTTCAAAGCAGCTCCGTTTAGGATTTTGTTGTTTTATTTTTTGAGAAAATTAATCTCCAAAAATCAAAACGAAGAAAATATCGATATAAAACAAGCAGCTATCATCGATTTGAAAGAAAAATTATTTTATAAAAAAGAAAATTTTAAAACGCTCTATTACAACCTTTCTTCTAAATATGAATTTTTGAAGTCAATTTCAGAATAAAAAAGTAAAATCGAATTAAAAAAATTTTTGTGGTAAAATCAAAATTATGATTACGACAGAAAACTTAACTATTCGCTTTGGCACAGAAGCATTATTTGAAAATGTAAATATAAAATTCTCAAACGGAAACTGCTACGGTTTGATTGGTGCAAACGGAGCAGGAAAAAGTACCTTTTTAAAGATTTTATCCGGAGAAATTGAACCCACATCGGGCTACGTACACATAAAAAAAGGGCAAAGAATAGCTGTATTAAGGCAAAACCATTTTGAATTTGACGAATTTTCAGTTATGGATACTGTGATTATGGGTCACAAGCAGCTCTGGAATATAATGAAAGAAAAAGATGCTCTTTATTCAAAAGCTGATTTTACTGACGAAGACGGTATCAAAGTAGGAGAATTAGAAGCACAATTTGCGGAATTGGACGGTTGGCAAGCAGAAAGTTCTGCTGCTTCTTTGCTGAATGATTTGGGGATTAAACAAGAACTGCATTATTCTTTAATGAAAGATTTGTCAGGCAGCGAAAAGGTAAGGGTTCTTTTGGCTCAGGCTCTTTTTGGCACTCCTGATATATTATTGTTGGACGAACCTACAAACCACCTTGATATCAACACAATAAGATGGCTTGAAGAATTTTTGATTAATTTTCCAAATCTCGTTATTACAGTTTCTCACGATAGAGCGTTTTTGGATAAAATTTGTACACATATAGCAGATATTGATTTCAAAAATATTCAATTATATACAGGCAACTACTCTTTCTGGGTGCAAGCAAGTGCCTTGATTCTAAAGCAAAAAGAAGAACGAAACAAAAAAATTGAAGAAAAGAAAGAAGAATTCAAAAAATTCATCGCACGATTTTCTGCCAATGCTTCAAAAGCTTCTCAGGCAACAAGCAGAAAAAATATGCTTGAAAAATTAACACTAGAAGACATCAAACCTTCAACAAGAAAATATCCTTCAATTTCTTTCAAATACTCTTCTATCCCCGGAAAAGACGTTTTGACAGTAAAAAACCTCAAAAAATCGCTCAATGACGAAGTTTTAATAAAATCATTAAGTTTTGAAATGACACAAGGTGACAAAATCGCATTTATCTCTAAAAATCAAATGGCAATCAGTGTGTTGTTCGATATCTTAACTAAAAAAACAGAACCTGATGAGGGGATAGTGAATTGGGGCGTGAAATCAACGTATTCTTACTGTCCAAAAGACAACACAAGCTATTTTGAAAACGATTTGGATACTATAAAGTGGCTTGCACAATATTCAAAAGAGCAACATATAAGCTACTTGAGAGGATATTTGGGCAGAATGCTATTCAGTGGCGAAAATGCCGATAAACAGGTAAAAGTTCTATCAGGTGGAGAAAAGGTTCGTCTTATGTTTGCAAAAACAATGATAGAAGAATCAAATGTCTTGATTTTTGATGAACCTACAAATCATTTAGATTTAGAAGCAATTACATCATTGAATAACGCTCTTATTGACTATACAGGCTCAATTTTGTTTACTTCGCAAGATTATCAATTTATCAATACGACAGCAAACAGAATAATCGAAATCACTCCGAATGGATATTTGAATTATCAAATGAAATATGAAGAATATCTGTCACATCCTGAAGTTAACAAAAGACGCAACGAACTCTACAATATGAAACCTTTAAAAAAATAGTTAAATAACAACTATCTCAAAAGGCAAATAAATATAGTATTTTATAACCATAATTAAATAATAACCGCATTTTTCATATAGCAAAATAACCGGTTTTTTGTTGGTTAGTTTAGTTACAATTTGCCACAAAATTGAAAAAAATGTATATTAAAAACAGTATGGACAATAAAATTATCAAACTCTTGTTTGTAGCCGGACTTTTTATCGCAATATTCACGATATTCGCTACAATAAAATTAAAATTTAACATTGATGGAAAACGACTATATAAACAAGGCATGGAATACTACAACAACCAAGACTACTCCAATGCCTACTACAATTTTAAACAAATCAAACGTTATTCAAACATCTATTCTTTTGCATTGTTAAAACAGTTTCAATGTGCAAACAATCTGCAAGACAAAAAGACTGCACGTATAGTATTAAAAGAACTTATAAAAATAACAAAAGATGAAAACATAAGACCATACATATTGTACAATGATGCAATTTTAAACCAAGAACTAAACATAGATACGCCCAAAAAAACAGAAACAAAATTTAAATACATATTTGAAAAATACAAAGAAAATGATTTTGCTTATGCAAGTTCTTATCGTTATGCAAAATTAATAGAAAACGAAAACGAAGCACTCGCAAAAGAAAAGTATGTAGATTATTTGTCTTATGCTCCAAATGGAAAATTCGCAAAAGACACGCTAACTATAATTGAAAAGTTTGCTAACAGATTCAAAACAGATGACTATGAAATACTGGCTAATGCTTTTTTTGAAAATGCAAACTACGAAAAAGCTCTATTTTATTATCAAAAAGGAAATTTTTCAAAAAATTGGGTAAAAATTTCGAAATGTTATAAAAACTTAAACAACACAACAGAAGAAACAAATACAATTAAAAACGCTATTGCTCTAAAAACTTCTGAAGTAGATGAAAAAGACATATCTTATGCAATAGAAAGACTCATTTCGATTACACATTCGGACAAAATCCAAACTCTACAAGATATCTACACATATTATCCTGATTCATACGTTATTCCGACAGTAGAATACAAACTCGCAGAAACGCTAACTTCTATCAGGTCGATAAAATTTTACGAAGACATAGTAAAAAATCACCCTGACTCATATTGGGCAGGAAATGCGCTGTGGGAATTGGTTTGGTACAATTATCGCCAAAAACGTTTCCAAACTTGTGAAAAATTGTACGACAGTTATTTCCTTTCTCAAAAAAATACCCAAGACGCAGCAAGAATCAGCTATTGGCATGCAAAAGCACTGTTAAACGAAAGAAAAACTCAAAAAGCAAAAGAAATGTTCTACAAAACAATAGATGATTATCCGTTGAGTTTTTATGCATTTTTGTCTGCACGCCAATTGAAAATTTCAAAATCTAAAAGAATAATTTCAAAAAAAACTATCGCAAATTACAACATAAATTCTATAAACAAAAATTTATTCAAAAATTCAACTCTTTTGTTGCTTGCGGATTATGATGATTGGCAAACAATAGAAGAATTAAAAATCAACAACGAATACATAAAATCTTGGATACTAAACAAAAAAGAACAATATCCCCTTTCTATCACAACTGCAAAAAACGAATACGAAAAGCAAGAAAATTTTTCTTTTAATGATTGGCAGTTAAAATTAATGTATCCTGTGATTTTTGAAGATATAATAAACATTAAATCGAAAACATACAAAAGAAGTCCTTATTTGTTTTTGAGTTTAGTTAGAGAAGAAAGCCATTTTAACAAATTGGCAAAAAGTTCTGTTGGTGCTTTAGGATTGAGCCAAATTATGCCCTCAACCGCCAACTTTATTACAAAAACACAAATTTCAAAAAGCAAATTGTTAGACGAAGAAAAAAATATTGAAATAGGATTAAAGTATTTTACATATCTGGTTGATTATTTTAATGGCAATGAATTTCTTGCGATATTGGGTTACAATGCAGGCCCCGGAAATATTAACAAATGGCTTAAAACAAGAGTCAATGACACAGGTGAAATTGATATGTTTATCGAAAATGTGCCATTTTTGGAAACAAAAAATTACATCAAAAAAATATTGTCTTCATATTGGGTTTATATGAATGTGTATTCAAATAAATATATTTAATTTAAAATTATTTTATGAATATTATTTTAGCAAGCTCTTCTCCAAGAAGAAAAGAAATTTTAAAAAACGCAGGTTACGATTTTAAAATCATACCTTCCAATTATGAAGAAAATATTATTGGAAAATTTTTTTCTTTAAAACTTACCGAAAAATGTGCATACAACAAAGCATCTGATATTTTAAACAAACATAATGATTCTATCATTGTTTCAGCAGACACAGTTGTTGTTTTGGATGATATTATTTTAGGAAAACCAAAAGACAAAAACGATGCATTTTTAACTTTGAAAAAATTGTCTTCCAAAACCCACTTTGTTGCAACTTCGATTTGCATCTTATCCAAAGAAAAATCAATCACAGCAACCGACATAACAAATGTTACTTTTAGAAAATTAACAGACGATGAAATCAAAACCTACATTGAAACAAAATCTCCACTGGACAAAGCCGGAAGCTACGGCATACAAGACGATGGATTTGATTTTTACACAAAAATCGATGGACAATTGGATAATGTCATCGGTTTTCCTTTGAAATTATTTGAAGAAAAACTGCAATGTTTTTTATGATAATATTACTTTGTATACAAAAATATAGGACAAATTATGGAAAATGAACCAACAAATCAACTGTCTAGAATAGACTACATCAGGGAGTTAATTGCGGATTGTAGGTATGATGATGCACAAGAACTCCTGCAAAAAGGTATGGAAGAAGAACCTGACAACATAGACTACAATTATGAATTAGCCAGAATATTTATGGAGATGGGTAATTACGCTTCTGCAATTTCTAATTTAGAATTAGTAGCAGATGGGGTTCGCAATCATTTGATTTATTTTATGCTTGCAACAGCCTACCAAGCGGATGAACAAATAGATAGAGCAATAGGAAGCTATCTAAAAGCCTTAATGTTGAACGAAAAATTCGCACCTGTATACAAAAAACTAGGCATGCTATTTTTAGCCAGAAACGACAAAACATCAGCAATAGAATATTTCGAAGACTATATCAAACTCGACATCCATCAAGAAGAAAAAGAAGAAGTGAAACGAATTCTAAAAAGAATAAAGGAGAAAAAATGACAAAAAAACCTGATGTAGAAATTTATACTCTTGATTATTGTCCTTACTGTATGAAAGCAAAAATGTTTTTCGACGAACACAATATAGACTACAAAGAAATATCTTGTGAAAACGATGAAGATAACTATAGAAAAAAATTAACTGAAAAATTCAATCTAAAAGAACTTGCGACTTTTCCCCAAATTGCAATAAATGGCACTCATATAGGGGGATATAGCGATTTAATCGACAAATACGAACGTGGTGAAATAAGTTTTTAATTTAAATTGTCAATCAATGAAGTAAAAATAAACCCGTCTTCGCAATCTATTTCTACAATATTGTAGTATGTATTGTTTTGAAAATTTTTTGTAATTATGTAATGAATTCTGTTTTTTTTATTTCAAAATTTTTGTGATAATGACCGGAAAAAATTGCAGCTACATTATTGTGTTTGGATAAAACTTCTATATAGTCTTCTTTTTTCCACAAGTTATGACTCAAAATACCGGAATCAACAAGGGGAAAATGCTGTAAAATGAGGACTTTTTTATCTTTGTATTTTATTAATTCATTATCGAGCCATTTTCATTTTAATTCTTGCGTTTTAAAGTAGCCGTTTGAGCTAGGGAAGTATTCTTTTACCCCATCTACAACGACAAAAACCATATCTTTTACTTTAAAGACATAGTTGGGTTTTGAGCTGTAATACATAGTCATCGCATTTGAATACATCAAATCATGATTACCCATCACGATGTATGTTTTGTTTTTATTTTTTTAACAATATCCAAAAACATCCACAAATCATCAGGGTTTGCATTGTCCAAATTGCCACCCGTGAACACAACAAAATCCAAATCATCAAAATTGGAATTTATATCATTCACAAAGTCTTTTAAATACTGAGCATTGTTTTTTTGTAAAATGAACATCAGTGACCTGAATGAATTTCACAGACTGTGCATTACATATTGAAAATATAAAAAATAACAAAACAAAAATTATCTTTTTCATATTTTCAATATAAAAAAATTGTGTTAATTTTTTGTTAGAAAAATCGCTTTTTTTGTTATGTTCCGGACATTTCTTTTAAGAATATATTAGATTTTGCAAGAATTGTTTCTCGAAGCACAACAGGATCAGGAATTGCAAAATCCATTTTGCTCATAACTTTTGGTGACAATATAGGTGTCGGGATAGTATTTTGCACCAATCTATCCGCACAATATACAATACCACACAATGTAGGAAGGGAGCTTTGAAGAGGGTCGTGGTGATATCTGATACAATTTGTCAAAATTACAGGCAATTGCCATTTTTTTGATATCAAAGCACCCAAAATACAGTGATTTGTACCAAATTGTGCATCTTCAACTTCTACCAAATCAACATTGCTTTGTTGAGCCAAATATCTTACTTTTGAATATTTTAGAGGGTTTTTTGTATTTAACAAAATTTTTCCAATATCATGCAAAAAACCAATAACAAAAGCGTCATCCGGATTTATTACTTTAAATTCTTTAGCCAAAGTCTCTGCTGCAATCGCACATTTTACCGAATGCTCCCACATTTCACGACTTCCTTGTGCAGTCATCATTTGTTTTAGAGCAAGACTCATGATTATATTCTTTGCTTTCATCATCCCCAAAACAACAAGAGCTTTGTTTATTGAAGTGATTTGTTGGCGAAAACCATAAAAAGCTGAATTTACAAGAATCAAAGTTTTTGTCGCAATAGCCTGATCCATTTGCATTATTTTGCCAAGTTCAGCAATACCTGTTGCTGGATTTTTTATTACATTCAACGCTTTTACCATTACATTTGGCATGGGCGGAATGTCTTTGAATTCTGCAACTACCTGTTGAGGGTCTAATTTGTTTGAACCATTATTCATCATTTTTTATACCTGCAAATGTTTCTTTATACTTAAAAAACTACCCACTGAAGAGAACGCAACACCTAGTGTCAATACACTAAATAATACGGTAAACTGTGCCATAGGGTCAATCGATATCATGAAAAATTCATGTATTTTTACGATATATTCTTGCACGAGTTTTATTGGTACTATCGCAACCAAAGCTCCCAAAAATCCATAGATTGCACCTTGGAGTATCAATGGGGTTTTGATATACCAGTTCGAAACACCCATCAATCTCATAATTTCAATTTCTTCTTTTCTTGATTGAATTACAAGCTCAATCGTGTTATTTATTATTGCGATAGTTAAAATACAAACAATAGCAACAAAAATAAGTGTCGCTGTGTTTATGACTGTACTAATCATCTCGAATTTTTCAACCAAATCTTTTGCATAGCTGGTATCACTAATGCCTCTCACGGTTTTTAACTCTTGCATTACAACAGTAAGATTTTTCGTACTGTCAATTTTTACATGCAGAGTATCCGGTAGTGGATTTTGGATATCAGGAGCATCGATTTCAGTTTTCAATTGTCTCCAAGAAGTCTCTTTCGGGATAAAAGACACTTTTTGAACATGATTTAAGTCCCTTACAAGAGAAACTGTTTGATTCACATCGGCTTTTGGATTCAAATACGCACTAATTTCGAGAGCCGAACCCATAGAGTTTGCAAAAGAATTTATAGCTAAAGTAACTCTAAATATCGAACCAAATATAGTTAAAATTGCAGCAATCGTAGTGATTATTGCGATATTAACAAGTCCTGCTCTTGCAACGCCTTTTATTGTTTCTATTATTATTCTGTATGTAATTCTAATCTCGCTCATCCAGTCTTTTGGGATGTGCGATTTTACACGCTGTTTTAAATTTTGATTTCTAATATTCTTTTTATTCATAAGTTCCGGCTTCTCTGTCGCTGACTATCTGCCCATGGTTTAGGGTAATTACTCTTTTTCTGAAATAGTTTACCATTGTTTGGTCATGGGTAGATACAAGAATTGTTATTCCTCTTTGGTTTACTTGTTCTAATATTTGCATAACTTCTAGAGAATTTTTCGGATCAAGGTTACCTGTTGGTTCGTCTGCAATCAACAATGGCGGCCCATTTACAATGGCACGAGCAATAGATACCCTTTGTTGCTCACCCCCTGATAATTCACAAGGTTTTGATTTGTACTTGTCTTCTAAACCAACAACCTTCAATGCTCCCATAACACGAGTTTCTATTTCTTTTGATGAAATGCCCATTGTTCTTATTACATAGGCAATATTATCGTACACTGTGTGGTTTTGAAGAAGTTTATAATCTTGAAAAACAATCCCCATACAACGTCTTAAACTGGGAATTTTGCTGGGCGGAAGGTTGCCTATATCTATACCGGCTACATAAACGCTGCCTCTTGTCGGACGTTCTTCTAGATACAACATTTTCATCAATGTTGATTTTCCGGCACCTGACGAACCTACAAGAAACACAAATTCTCCAGGACGAATATCGAGGTCGATTCCACGAAGTGCATATTTATTTTTGTATTGTTTTACTAAATCACGAATTACAATCATCTTACTTCCATAAATTTAATTATTTTTTCATATATTTTTTTATCAGTCAAACCATAAAATTCCATCAGTTGTCTTTGTTCGCCGGATTGTCCAAAAGTGTCTTTTGTGCCTATTCTATAGACTTTTGATGGTGCGTAATGACATAAAGACTCACAAACCGCACTACCCAAACCACCTATAACGCTGTGGTTTTCAACAACAACTACTTTTTTGGTTTTTTGAGCACTTGCTTTTAGTGCCAAGTGATGGAAAGGCTTCACAACAGGATAATGAAGGACATCCGCTTCTATTCCCACTTCTTTTAACTTTTGTGCAGCAGACAAAACTTCCCACAATGTTTCACCATTTGTCACAATCGTCAAATCTTTTCCATCTCTGAGTTTAATGCCTGCATTTGGATTGAATTTGTAATCTTTATCAAAAATCGTTTTCAAATTTGTTCTTGGGATTCTGATATACATAGGCAATGGAGTCACTGCAGCGTATTTAATTACTTGTTCAACTTCATTACAATCAGCCGGTACAATCACTCTCATGTCAGGAATAGAACGCATATAAGAAATATCTTCTAATGCCTGATGAGAAGCCCCATCTTCCCCAACAGTAATACCACCATGGGTCGCAACAACTTTTACGTCTAATTTTGAATAACAAACAGTGTTTCTGATTTGGTCTAGACATCTTGTCGTTGCAAACATTGCAAATGTGCTTGCAAATACTGTTTTGCCGCCATAGGCAAGTCCTGCTGATGTTGTAATCATATCTTGTTCTGCAATACCGCAGTTAAAAAATCTGTCTGGAAAAGCTTTTTTGAACATTGCAGTTTGTGTAGAACACGACAAATCTGCATCTAACACAACAATGTTCGGGTTTTTTGAACCCAATTCAACAAGAGTTTCGCCGTAGGCTTTTCTTGGAGATTTAATTTCAGGATTTTCAAATAAATTTTTTACTAGCATAATTCCTCCAATGCTTGTTTCAATTCCAAATCGTTTGGAGCTTTTCCATGCCATGAAACGTTATTTTCCATAAAAGAAACACCTTTGCCTTTTATTGTATTTGCAATAACTGCAGTCAATTCATCAGAGTTTTTTGCTTCGGTTAATACTCTTTCAAGCTCATCATAGTTGTGACCATCTACGCTATGTACCTTAAAACCAAATGCTTCCAGTTTTTTATCTAATGGTTCCAGAGATTTTATTTCATCAGTTGTGCCATCAATTTGGAGATGGTTTTTATCTATTATAACAACAAGATTTTTTAATTTTTGATTATTCGCATTCATCAATGCTTCCCAAACGCTGCCTTCTTGCATTTCGCCATCACCCATCAAAACAAAAACTTTTGATTTTATTTCATCTAAACGAAGTGCAAGAGCAATGCCAACCCCGATAGAAAGCCCTTGTCCCAATGAACCTGTTGAAACTTCTATTCCCGGCAACCCTACACGAGAAGATGGGTGACCTTGGAGTTTTGAACCTAAAATTCTAAACCCCATCAACAAATCTTTTGAAAAATATCCACAATTCGCAAGAACAGCATACAAAGCAGGACTAGCGTGACCTTTTGATAAAATGAATCTGTCTCTTGTTTTAAAATCTACAGCTTTATCCCATTCCAGAGGAACATTCATTACTTTTTTGTACAAAACTGCCAAAATGTCAACACAAGAACAAGCACCTCCGGGGTGACCGGATTTTGCATTGTGAATCATTTTCAATATGTCTTTTCTAACGGCATTGGTAAATGTTTTCAAAATTTCAATCCTTATTAATTACAGTATCTATTATACACTTTATTAGAAATATTGGCAAAAGTGGAAATATTCTTTTGAATCTTTCAGGCTGCTTTACTGTGCGATAAAGCCACTCTAAACCCATTTTCTGATAAAAAACAGGTGCTTCTTGTACAATTCCCGAAAATACATCAAAACTACCACCAACCCCTATCATAACTGTTCCATTTAAGACATTTTTAAGTTTTGAAATAAATTCTTCTTGTTTTGGCGAACCCAAAGCAACAAGCAATATTTGTGGTTTAGCGGATTTTATTTCTTGTATTATTTCATCATCGGAAGAAAAATAACCGTTTCTCGTATAAACGATATTTAAAGATGGATGTTCTTTTAAAATGTTTTCTTTTGCTTTTTGGACTACTTCTTCTTTCGCACCGAAAAGACCTAGAGTATAGTTTTTTTCGGCTGCAGTTTTTATAAGCAATCTTGAAAAATCAACACCTCTTATTTGGTTCAGGTTTATTCCTTTCATTTTAAGGGCAATTTTTACGCCAACACCATCAGGAATAACGAGTTCAGATTTTTTTACAATTTCAAAAAATTCTTTGTTTTTTTGAGCATTAATAATCATTTCAGGATTTATTGTAACAATCTGAAAATTTTCATTGTTCTTTATTGCTTCCAATACTTTGCCCAAAGCATCGTCAACACCTAGTAAATCTATTGGACAGTTCAAAACGCAGACTTTTTTATTCATAAAATTATTCTATCATGAAAACTTATTTTTTTGAAAAACTATTCTTCTTTTTGTTCATTTTCATGATTATAAAAGTACTGACAACCGTTCCAGATGCATATTTCTTGTTGCGAAATTTTACATTTGCCGACAATACAGTCCAAAGTTCCATCAGGACTGATAGAAAAATGTTCGCAATTTTGGCAAACTTTTAGCGTCATACCTTTTGTTTTGAGTTTGTATGTCATATCCGCCATTGCATCATACATTCTAAGACACAAGTTTGTAGAAATAAAACGATTACCTTCTCTATATACGACTTTTCTCATTCCATCTTCCGAAACCAAATCGAGTTTGCAATTTATGTCTTTTTTCCCATGGATAACTGCTGCTTCAATTGTGACAGAATTTACGTTTTCTTCTTCGTATTCACTGTTTTCGATTGATTTCATTGTTAAATTATGAATGAAGATTTTTATTTTTTGCCAAGAAAGACAAATCGGATACAATAAAAGCCAAAAAATTTCTTTAAAATCCAATTTTGCAATATAAAGAGAAAACAAGAAATTAGCAAACAAAAAAGCACCCAAAAATATCGTACATTTTGCAGCCAAATGCTGAGGAAAAACCACAGATAAGGACAACAAAACAATGTATGCCAACAAAACCAAGAGCGAGTTTGGTTTTAGGGAAAATAAAATGAATTCTTTGAAAGTTAAATCTTTAAAGAACAAAAATTTAAAATAGTGCGAAAACAAGATAAATTTGCTCTTTAAAGAAGGTGAGCTAAAGTTATAGCTCTTTACATCAACCCCTGTAATAATATAAGGCGAATATTTTGATTTTATGTCATTAGAAGCAAGGTCGAGCGTGTATTCGAGTTCTGTTTCTTTGTCTTCTGTTCCGACATAGCCCATTTTTTCCAGCACATCAGATGTGATAACGAGATTTTCTCCATCTATCAAAAACGGCAAATCAAACATAGAACGAACAAGATTGTATGTTCTGTTTGAATATTTCAAATACGAAGAAATTATTTCATGTTTTACTCTTTTTGCAAATTGATTTTTGTTGTTTATTGAAATTTTAGAACCAACATAAACACCTGATTCTGTGATACTTTTGTTAACATTGTAGAGGTATTTTTCGCCTATTGTTCTATTTGGTCCTAAAAATACAAACGCATCGTATTTATTTTCGGGGAGAATTTTTTGGATAACTAAATTAAGAGCTTTGTCTTTTGAAAAATAGTCAGGATTTTGAATGTTGTGAATTCTAGCACCCAATGCAAAATCACGAGCAGTCGTAACATCATTTTCTTCTCTTTGAAAAACACAATGAACTTCATAGTTTTCTTTGTCATAGTGTTGATTGTTCAAAGAAGCAAGAAGTTTGTCCAGATTTTTGTCTTTATTTGATGCAAATATCAAAATGCAGAATTTTTTGTTTTCGGTGATTTTGCTTCTTTTTGTTTCTTGTTTGAAAGCATAAGCGTCTATGTTATTGGCTTTTATATAGAAAAAAAGTTGATAGATGCAATAAATAAAAAGATAAATTATGATTATAGCAAATAAAATATCTAGTAATATCATAGTTGTATTTTAAATAAAAAATGATTAAAAATCTAGTTTTTTTATTATGAGCTGATATAATCGGTATATGATTAGTTTTTTAGGGCAATGTATTCAAAATTTAATCAGAGCGACAAAATATGTTTTAAAAGGAAACGTAAAAGCAACTTCTGTGATTAGCCAAATTGCAGCGATTGGATTTGATTCTTTAGGAATATGTTTGTCTATCGTATTTATTTCGGCTTGTGTTATTGCTCTACAGGTCGCACATCAATTTTTGATGTCAGGAGGCGATAGTTATATAGGCGGTTTTTTGGCTGTTGCACTAATTAGAGAAATTGCACCGGGGTTTGCTGCTTTGTCATTAGCTGCAAGGGCAGGTACAGCGATTACTGCACAAGTTGCTAATATGCAAGTAACCAGTCAAATAGATGCAATAGAAGTCTTAAAAGTCGATTCAATCGGATATTATTTTGCACCAAGAATCATCGCAGGAGCAATTTCTTGTTTTTGTATAGTGTTGCTTGCAGAATTAATCGGCATATTGGGTGGGGCTTTAGTTTCTTATTTTTCTATTGACCTTCATCCTATCAGATACTTTAATTCCGTCTGGCTGATGTTAGTCTTAAAAGATGTCTATATAAGCCTTTTTAAAGCACTTGTTTTTGGCGGAATCATTGCCTTAATCTGTGCAACAGCAGGCTACAACACAAGAGGCGGTGCTATTAATGTCGGAAAATCAACAACAATGTCTGCTGTATTGTGTACAGTATATATTTTGGTTGCAGATTTAGTAATTGATATTTTATTTTATATGGGTAATATTCGCTAAAAAGGGAAATTATGATTATATTAGAAAAACCTTATGTATCTGATTTTTTGATTGAAACAATAAAAAACAATAATTTTGATGTTTTGGATAATGAAGTTTCAAGAAATTATTTTTCAAAAGGTGAGCTTGTTTCTTTTGAAGATGCAGTACAAAAATACAATCAAGGAGAGTTATTTTATTCAAATTCAGAAAACTCTATTGATTGGATTGCACAAAATCTTCCCATTTCAGATATTTCAGACATGATTGAACTAAGCAAAAACAAAATTCATTTTAGAGAAATCTTAAAACAAATTTATCCGAATTATTATTTTGAAAAAGTAAAATTTGAAGACTTAGATGATTTTGATATTTCAAAAATAAAATTTCCAATCATCTTGAAACCTTCTGTAGGCTTTTTGAGTTTTGGGGTTTATCCTATAAAAAATGCAGGCGAATGGGAAAAAACAATAAAAAAACTCAATTCAGACATAGAAAAACTAAAAGGAATTTTTCCAAACAGTGTTGTTGATATGAGTGATTTTTTGATTGAAGAAATGATAGAAGGCAGAGAATTTGCAATAGATGCTTATTTTGATGAAAATGGAAAAGCCACAATACTCAATATCTTCGAACATCCGTTTTTTGATGAAAATGACGTGTCAGACAGGCTCTACTATACTTCTAAACAAATTCTTCAACAATATCTTGAACCTTTCAAAATATTGTTAGATAAAATAGGAAAAATTGGAAAATACAAAAATTTTCCTTTTCATTTAGAACTAAGAGCAAATGAACAAGCAATTATCCCAATAGAATTAAACCCTATGCGTTTTTGTGGTTGGTGTATTACTGATATTGCCTATTTTGCTTGGGGTATCAATGTGTATGAAGCGTACTTTAAAAAGCAAAAACCCGACTGGGAAAAAATACTAAAAACCGCTAAAGACGGCTATTTCTATTTTACTATCGGGGATATCCCATCCGGTATAGACAGAGCAAAAATAAAAAATATCGACTACGAAAAATACCTAAAAAACATCAAAAATCCACTAAACATTAGAAAAATAGACTACAAAAACAATCCCGTTTTTGCAATTGTTTTTGCTTTTTGTTCGAATATTGAAGAAATAAAAAATATTCTAAAACTGGATATGAAAGAATTTATCAAATAAAAAAGACGACTATTGAGTCGTCTTTTGAATATTTTATTAAGTTTTGTTAAACAATGTATTTTTTAAAGTCAATTTTCAGCCACAAAAAAACTTTATATATAAGTAAAGGTAAAGGTAGTGTTTTAAACTTTAGTGGGTGAATATGAGTTTATTAGACCGCATAAGTGCGAGCTTTAATAGTCAATCAGACGATTTTTGTAAAAAAGAAAAATATTTCAAATTCGGTTTTCAAAAAAACGCCCTTGCAAAAAATCCAACAAAACAAGGAACGCCGACAAAGACTGTTTTTCCGCATATAAAAGATGAAGAACTTGCTCTTCATTTTCCAATGCAATTTATTTACAAGTATTTAAATCGCTTAACTATAGAAAATGCAATGAAAGTCAATTCAAACATTGAAAGAATTTTATATGAAAATGGACTTTCTAAAGATTTTTATATACAAAATGTAAATTCAATAATAATGTCCCATCTTATTCCAACTGCAAGAAAAGCAAAAGAAACTTATTTGAATCTGGGTCATAGTACAAATGAAAAAAACTATTTGTATTTGATAGAGGCATCTTTGCTTCATGACATAGGAAAAGTATTTATTCCTCCGGATATTTTGAATAAACGTGGCAAACTATCACTGAAAGAGCGACAAATCATAGAACTCCACAATAGGCTGAGCTACGAAATTTTAATAACAACAAGCTTAGATCCAAAAGTAGCACAGTTGACTTATGAACATCACAATTACAATAATGATATAAAACCAAACGATGAAAATCAGGTGCTGACGATGGCTGATATATACAGTGCTCTGAAAGAAGTCAGACCCTACAAAAAGGCTCTTGGCAACTATCAGACAAGAATAATTTTGTATGATATGGCAGCAAAAGGAAAATTTATTATTAAATATATGTCTTACTTGAAATTTTAAAAATTGAAAAATATATAACAACGACTAACTAACCAAACTAACTAACAAAACCTTGCTTTTTGAGTAAGGTTTTTTATTTACAAAAAATTCCAAAAGCAAAGATACTTTTGGAATTTATATTTCAATATTTTAATATTTGTTTTCTGTTTTTCCCTTTTACAAAAGATATATGCACCCATCTATTGTGTTCATTTATTAATTGGTCATATTCAATGCCTGATTTTTTAATAAAATCAACAATATCAACAATCTTCATTCCTTTTATTGTAAAATCAACTGCCTGTCCTTTTAAGTGTTGAGAATCATTTTTTCCATTTACAAGGCGATTAATTTCACTATTTCTAAAACCCGAAGTTATAATAATAGGTTTATTTATTTTATTTCTGATAGGCTGCAGACAATAAAAAATCAAATTCAGCATATTATCAAGACTGTTTATATCGGGCATATTGTTTATATTGTTCTTTATTGCTGTATCTGAATATATCAGCTCTGAAATTTTAAAATTTAAACTCACAACTTTTCCACCTCATCTATTCTATGATGTGCTGATTTTAGCGATTGTTCCACAACAACCATTCTTTCTATCAAGCTATTGTGTTTGTCTTGCTTTTTTTCCAAATCAATTAATTTTTCAGACATTTGTCCGAGTTTGTAACATACATAAAGTGCTTGAAACACCACTGTAATCAATATCGCAATAAGTTCTATATTCATTTTTTCCACCCGCAAGTTTTTTGAAAAATATCAACAGAATACTTCATCATCCATCTTTTAAAAGCACAAACGCCACTCGATTCAAGAAGTGCATTAAATACTTCGCTTGACAATCGTCTATCAAAATCTATATAACAATGGTTTTCACAAAGAACATCATGAACCATAGAAGCAATCAAAAATCTGTTGTCCGTATTAGCTCCAGTCAACCTAACAAATATCTTTGGAATAGAAGCTCCGTCGTAACAATAGTTTTTGGGAATTGAAAATGTGTATTCTTTATTTGTTTTCAAATCCTCAACTGTCACAAAGACTTCTTTCATCAATTCAAAAGGATATTTTTCAATATTTTTTCTTAGTTTTTCATTTTCTATTTTTGACAATTCGCTATCATAATGAAATTCTCTAATTTTTATTTCAGGAGTACAGTCAAAAAAGATAGAAACTTTATTATTTGAATACCATTCTTTCATCATTTGTCTCCCAATTTTTTGTAAACTCTATTCATGTTTTCAAACACATCTAACAAATATGTTTTCACGGAAGATAAATTTTCAATTTTTGACTGAACATCTTGTTGCGTTTTTTCTATTTTTTCAATTACAAAAATTAATTTGTTGATTAATTTCATTGCTAATTTAATCAACTTTAGCAATTTATTTTGAAACAAAATCATACTTCCTCCCTTTAAAAAGCAGTTATCCATTGACAAAACAGGGAATATAGTAGATAATTAAAATACAGGGTGGTAGTTTACCAGACTACCGATAACCTTATAGAGTTCTAACGACTTTTACCTTTTGGGTGAGAGTCGTTTTTTAATACAAATAAAATCAGAAGAATTAACAATAAAGTTAAATTGAAATTATCCATATTGACCTCTTTCTAGTCGGATACCAACCCGAGTTCTAAATTATTTTGTTAGTTGATTTCCTATTTAGAAAAAGGCTATCTTTACCCTGCATAAGAATCATTCTACATTAATTCTTACTTTTTATCAATTTATGTTTGTTATTACAACTGGTTTTTAAGCAGTTATCCATTGACAAAACAGGGAATATAGTAGATAATTAAAATACAGGGTGGTAGTTTACCAGACTACCGATAGCCCTTCAGAGGATTAACGACTTTTGCCTTTTGGGTGAGAGTCGTTTTTTAATACAAATAAAATCAAAAGAATTAACAATAAAGTTAAATTGAAATTATCCATACAAGCCCCCATTCTAGTCGAGAACCAACTCGAGGATTAAATATTTTGTAGTCGGTCTTTTTAGAAAAAGGCTATCTTTGCCCTGCATAAGAATTTATCTTACGATATATTCCTAATGTTGTCTACTATTTAATTTTTAAGAAATTTTAGGTAATTCTTTGTTCAAAAACAAAAAATCAATTTCATCTGTGCTATAACCGAGCATTGCTCCTATTTGGCCGATATAAGGGTTTCCACGATAAAAATTGTTTGCTTTCAGTTCAATTTTTAGTGCTTTGATATCAAGAACATTGTTGGTATCATTTTTTTGAACAAATTCGATCAAATCGTCAAAATCCATTCCTTTTGCTTTGTATATTGCACGTTCAACGTCTGCAGCAGTTAAGGTCATCATAGCAATAAGTGCTTTTTCTTTTTCTTTTTGTTCTTCTTCATAATTTGGATTCAAAACAATTTGTCCGTCTTTAAAAATATACTTTTCAAAATCATCAAAAATTTCTTTTGTTACTTCAAAATTCAATACTTCATCATTCAAACATTTTGCTTGACCTTTTCCTGTTATTTTATTGTTTTCAACAAAAATATAATACATTTTTTCTCCTATTCATTTGTTCCTATTCTACGGTAGCCAAGTATATACAAATAAAATGCCGATACTACAGCACCGCCACTTATAACCTTAATTTTTTTGTTATTGCTAACAAACACCCGCCCCAATGTTGTATTTTGTGCATTTGTTACTTGTGTTCTCATATTTACCATTTCAAAATCCGTCTCATCATCAATATAAGGAGAAATAGAAATAGAAGCACCGACTGTGCTTTTTTGGGACAAATTTACTAATACATCATAAGAATAATTGTCATTAGGCAAAATATTGGACAAGTCAAAAACTTTTCTAGCATTGCTGCCTAAAGCATAATTTTCTACAACAGCGGTTCTATCTATTCTAACCCACTGCCCATCAATTGTTTTTTTGCCTGCATCTGAGAGGTTAGACAAATCAACATTTGATTTTGTTGTTTCTAGCGTATCGATTTTATCAAATTTTTCACTATATGATGTTATTTTTTTATTTATTGATTGAATATTTGAATTGCAAACTTCTATTTCTTCTTTTGAATTTAATATTGTTGTTAGTGCATTATTTACTGCGATTGCTTTTTCATTTACATCATCAATGATTTCTTTTGGCGTAATTTCTGAACATTCTTCTACCTTTACGCACAAATCTAATTTTCTTGACAAAATTTGAATCAATCTCGTCAAATAATCAAAAGAATATTCCAAAACCTCCAAATTTAATAAAGAACTGTTGTTGTATTGAGTTTCTTGAGAAATAGGCAAAGTCAACTCTAAAGACAAATTTTCTTTTTCATTCAACAAAGAAAACTCAGAACCCTCAAGAGGAAACGTAATATAGCTTCCGTTTTTGTTTTTTATTTCATTTATCGAATAATCAATATCCAATTTCAAAAGTCTTTTGATTTTATTTTCGTCAAAATGATAAACATTTAGTTGATTTTTGTTATCAATATAAAAATCAAAATCAAATGTTGTAGAACTGTTGTTTCCTTTGTAATTATTAATCGGTAATATATCGTATATCAAAACTTTTTCCTTTCGTATAATAAAACGCTTTAAAATTATCATTTTTTAAATCTAAAATTTCAAAGCCCAAATCTTCAATAAAAGCTAGTGACTTAAAATTTGATTTGTATATGTAATTAAACAAAACAAAACTATTTTCCCTGTAGAATTTTAGTTTCGTTTTTATATATTTAAAAAGCTCTTTTTTATTGTTTTTTAATTTGTTTGTACACAAAAGCCAAGCTTGAAAAATATTTTTATTTTTTTTAAATTCTTCAAACCCGCCTATTGCAACAGGATTTTTATTTTTGTCTGCAACAAAATATGTGTTTTTTGTAGTTTTTGCTATTTTTATAAATTTTTTTCTGAAATTTTCTCCAAAATAAAACATCAATTCTTCTTTATCCTCTATTCTTATATTTTGTAGAAATTTTTTTAGATTTTTTTCATTGATTTCTATTTCTATCACGTATTTTCAACCTCTTCTAGAGAAACGGTCGTAATAATTGCACTGATTGTTAAAGGTAGCGGAAGTTTTTGGACAATTGTGATATTTTTTTCGACTTCAGGATTATTTAAAATAGTAAATTCCGTATTTTTTGAAAAAAGTTTTTCAGGGTTGTTGATACTTTCATGACTTCTGGAATTTTGATACAAGCAGTCATTGTCATTTTTCACAAAAAAATCTTCTCTAGAATTGATTATTTTTATGTCTACTTTATTTATCACTTTTTTAATGCCTAATGTTGCTAAACTTTCAATGTTTAATGTTTGCAATTCAAAACAATAAGGCAAGCCGACAACAACATTTTTTGCAGGATATGGAAGTTTTAATACTCCATTCTCATCAACCATTAAATCCTCCACTACCCCAAAATCCAACAGTGCATTTACTTTTTCGCCTTTTAAATGTTCGAGATTGTACAATGTTGAAACTTTATCATCAAATACATTACTTTTTGCACAATCCAAAAAAATCGCTTTTTCCAGTGTTGTGATGTTTCTTGTTTTCATTCTTTCAATGTAGCGAACAGTTTCGTTATTTATTTTTCTTTTTACTACAAAGTATGCAATATCTTCATTGTCTTCTCTTATTGTTGCAACACTTTCAAATTCGCCTTTTGTTGTATGAGTATGCCAAGCAGAAATTTTCTGATTCGGATTGTAAGTAAGAGCATTTATTGTGCCATCATTCATAACACACCAAACAATCCTGTTAGGCTCTTTTGAATACGCCATATCTATTATTTGTTTGCCTTGAAACAAATGGCTCACAAGCAAAGTCAATTCTTCTCCATTGTACGAATCGGAAAAATACTCATACCCCAAATCCCTCACTATGTTTCCACCTGATTGAACAAAAATAACCATAGAACCCGATATAATAGGTTTTACTTTAGAAGAACCGTAGTACGATTGTATATTTGCTCTAGGAGAAGGATTTGCACAAAAAACTCCTTCGCTTCCGTTTACTGACCATTCTGTATTTGTTGACATAACAATCAAATCCTTTAAAGGTAAAAGATGTTGAATTGAATTTGCAACATTATCGTACAAAGACATACTGATAGAATCTGTTGCATTCAATGGTCTTGAGATATTGAAGTTGTTATTTGTTCCGCTTTGGCTCGCCCAAAATGTAGCAGGAGAATTGTTAGAAGAAGCATAGACTTTTCTTTGCTGATAATAACAAACGCAAGAAGGGTTTTCATCGTTTTTAAAAGGATTTGTATAAATTGGTGCACAAGAAGTCAAATCAGGCTCTATATTATTGTCTGTAAAGTTTGTTGCAACGGTTGTACCGATATAGCCATAAACTCCATTTACGGCTCTGTATACATTGTATTCTTGTGCATTTTTAACTGCACTCCAAGAAATTTTTATATATTCAGAAGTCGTCCAATACGCCTCCAAATGCCCTTTTACTGCTACTTTTTCACTTCTTGTGCTTTCTTCATTTGTTGCAGAATCTACAGCAGTAACAACATAATAATAGTATGTTGTATTAGAAGAAGTAGAACCTGTATAAGTTGCAGATAGATTAGTTGGGGCTTCTATAGTTGCACGAAAATCTATCGCTTTCATTTCCCATTCGTTGTGTTTTAATCTTGATAATTCATAAGGAGAATAGTCTTTGTGTACAAGTGTAATTGTGTCTGCCTGTTGCACATAATCAATATCAAACAAATCATTTTCTAAATAAGGAGTTTGAGCTTCGTAAATATTATTTTCGTCATCCAAAACATAGCTTCCGTCTTTAATTACTCTTATATATTTTTCTCCAAACTCTAAAATATAATTTTGATTTAAATTAAAAACAAAAGGAATAAGACGGCATTTTTTATTTTGGTATTTTGCTTTTTCTAAAAATTCAAGCCCTGAGCGATTTTGAACACAACCTTCTTGCAAAACTATTCCGTTCGTCAGTTTTTTTACCCCCAAAGAATACTGTTCTAAGTCCACTCTATTATCCAAAGTTGGGGACAAAATACCTTTTGAAAAAGAATTTTGACATATTCTTACACTCATTAATACCTCGAATCTATGTATGTTTTTTCATCACACAAACTTTCTATCCCTTCAGTTGCATTGATTACTTTTGCATGTTTTAAAATTTGCCTATATTTTTCATAAGCCATTTCGCCTTTTTGCAAACTTCCAACTATTACATTTGATACCAAAGAAGCCAAATAATATGCCAATGCCATACTGAATTCCGGAGAATAAAATATTTCTTTTTCTATTCTTTTTGTATATCTGAGTACTGCTTCTTCGACATCTGTTAATATTACTTTTGTTCCATCGTTTAATGCATTGACCGAAAACCTTTGCAAAACAAAATCATTTCGACTAAAAACATCTCTAGCACAAATACAGTCATTTGGATAATCATAACAATATTTGTATTTGGTTTCTTGGATTCTGTTTTCGCTTAAAGAAATTTTTTTAAACACAGAAGCAAAATTCCAGTCAAAATCTTTTAAAACATAATCTCTTGCAAGTTCATAGTAGTTGTTCAAAAGAATCGTTTTATTGTCTGTAGAATTTGTATTTTCAATCGGGATTGAAACCCCTAATATATTCAATGTTATATTGTAAATCTGAGCTTTCGAAAAAGTCATTTATATTTTTCCTTTCTCATCTTTTTTGCCAACTTTGTTTTTCCAAGCTTCCGTAACTTTGCTTGTTCCACCCAACGCCGTACCTAAAACATTTGAGTTATAATTTTGCAAAATATTATTTTCTTGTGATAGATATGAATTAGCTTGTGCAAAATATTCTTGGGCTTTTGAATTGTAAGAGTCTTGAATATTTTTTGCACTGTTTTCGCTTGTTTTATATGTATCTTCATAGTTGTATAGATTTGTTGCAGAATTTATATCAAAACCATTTGAAGCACTTTGAGCTTTTACAAGATTGGTATTTTGAATACCTTTTATTTTTTCTTCTCTTGCTTTTTCAATACCTGCCTGTTGTTCTTGTTGAGCTTTATTTATTGCAATTTTTGCATTTGTTTCAGCAATTTTTGCACTGTATTTTGATTGCTGCCCCGTACTTATAGTGTCGCTAACGGCTTTTGAACCATTAGTTACCATATTGGTAATAGTTGGGATTAATGGTGAACACATACTTTTCCCTTTCTTTTTGTTTTCTTTTAAAAAAAGTGGGCATAAAATGCCCACAAATAGCATCATTATTAAAGGAGTTAGATTTCTTGTATCTCGAGTCCATCTCCTGCAACAACACCTGCTGTTATCATGCCTGTTGTTTCTTGAGTTCCTACAACAGTGTACGTTATTCTCATATAACCTTTGTTACCTTTTGGAAGATATGAAATAGGAAATTTTTTGCCAACTGTTAAATCAGCTTTGTTTAATGTAGAAGATACCAAATCAACAGCAGAAGAAAAATCTTCATCCGCCGAAGTTTGAATTTTTACAGTTAAACTTGTTAAATTTGAAAATTCTTTTACAACTTGTATTATCAAAGGAACAAAAGAAACATCATTTTTGCCAAATTTTACAGTATTTGTTGAATATATTGTTCCTGTTGTGATTGGTTGATTATCTGAAAATAAATTTTGTGCATCTAGTAACATTTTTATCTTTTCCTTTCTTGATACTTATACTTTAGTTTCGTCATTTTTTAATTGATCAACACATTTTATCGGCACACCCAAGAATGAAACCAATGGTTTTCCGCCAAAATCTTCTATTGACAGTTGGACATTTGATTTGTTTAAAGCTTGCAAATGCAAATAAGTTTCGATTGTTTCGTTGCAATAAATAACAGTGTTACCTGTTTTTGTAAAACGTTTGATTCTATGATATGCACTAATCATCAATTTGATTAAATCAGCAGCATCTTCTGTATCCAACTTTGTAACATCGATGTTTGCAATACGACATGTTGAGCGAAAATCTCTCACTGTCATACCAACATCCCATTTGAAATGATCTCTATAAACTTCATACATATTGCCGTTAGTATCTGTTGCGGTTTGAGCACCTTTATCAGTATGAACAAAGCCCATTTGAGAACCTTTTGGATATAACAAATGAGTATGCAAATCACCCCAAGTTACAAACCAAATAGAAGTATTGTTTTTCCCTGTACCTCCGCCATCTACTACTCTATAGCCGATAGAAGTCGGGTCTGTTGAGATTTTGTTATATCTAACGGAAAGCCCGTCAAAACCTGCGGGATTCGTTGCTTTTGAACCATAAAAGATATTTTGTTGAACTGTATTGTTCATAGATTCCAAAAATGCTTGTGCTTCATTGATTCTAAATTGTTGTGTATCGTTTTCCAAATCAGCTAAAGATTTATCAACTTGCGAATAAACTTCAAGCATTCCTGTTGTGTCTGTAATTTGGGTATATTCACCTTTTGAAGACGATACGCCTTGATAAAACTTTCTGAATTCAACTTCAGGCAAGCCGTTTCTAACTGTAGTTTTGTGAGTCGAACCTTCATTACATTCTCTAACTACCGCATCTTCTAAAACTACATTTGTTTGTGTTAACAAATCAATAATCGTATTTGCGATTTGTCCGTTTACTTTTTGTGCAAATTTGTCTTTCAAAGTTAAATAGGTATTTCCTACTGTTGCCATAATTTTTTCCTTTCTTGTTTTGTTAAGTAGTGTATTTGTTTGTGAAATTTAACCAAACCCAAAAATCCATCTTTTTTTTGATAAATTTCCATTTATTCACGTGGCCCGTATAGGATTTGGGCAGGTGTTAATTCTTCTTTTGATGGCACTCCACCATAAGAGATTAAGTCTTCTTGCATTATTTCGCCAATCCTATGGAACATTTTAATCATTTCAGGATGATAAATTAGACCTGTTGATGCCATAAGTTCCTTTAATTTAGGGCTTGCAAATTCATTGTATGCATCGTCTGCAACAGACATATATTCTCTCAATTTTGAAGAATTTTTCTCCGGCAATTCCACATCTTCGTCAAATTCTTTTGACCAATTAGAAATATCATTGTCGAGTTTTGTTTTTATATTGTTTTCAAAAGTTTCATTTTGTTTTTTTGACATATTAAACGCCATGTCCATAAGAATTTGGAAAGAATGTTGAGAAAGATTGAGTTTGTTTGCAATATCTAAAAAATCTTTCATCAAATTTTCATCCAAACTAAAACCCTCCAAATCTCTATATTTGGAATAATCATAGTTTTCCGGTTTTCCAAAAAAACTTTGTTGTTCGTTTTCTTTTAAGTAATTAAGATTTTGTTGCATTTTTTTCCTTTCTATGTGCTATAATTTCAAACAAAGGGGAGTATTATTTTTTATGAAAAGAGTTTTGACAGCATTTTTTGTATTTTTAGGGTTAGGTTTATTTTTTCAGGCATTTGCCGAAAATAATTTTTCAAAAGCATTAAGAACATGCGAAAGCTATTCTAAAGACGGAGTTATTCCATATAATGGTGAAAATTTTAATATTTCTATTACATTGAACAAAGCATTAAAAGGAATGTGTACATACAAAGAAAAAATTCACCAGCCAACAGGCTATCAGTTATTGACTTGTAATTTTTCAAAACAACAACTTCCGTTCGTTGCTGATTCTATGGAAAGATATAATCAATATTACAAAAAGCCAATTGCTCAGAACCCTATTTTTGAAGCAAAAATGACCACAAATGGTGAAGTCTTTGAAAAATTTCTTGCAAATCCGGAAATTTGCCAAATTACATACAAAAAATACTAGTTTTTATCTTGTTTGATTTGGTTTTTAAAGTAGTTTGATTTGTCTTTAAAGATTGAAATCCTTCTCTTTACGAGGCTGATTTTGTCCTCGTTTGTGAGTTTTTTGTTTTCTATTTTAAAAGATATAAAATCATTCAAAACTTCTTTTAAAAAATCATACTTCTCTTTTGCATTATTTAGATTCAAAATCTGGAGTGCATTTTTTAACAAATTAAATTCATCTTTTACAGAAGTAGACTTAAAACTGATTAAACTTTGCTGAATTTGTTTAAAATAGTTTATATCATCTTTTGTTAGTGATTCATTTTCTTTGTTAAAATCGATTTTTAAAAACTCTTCATCATCAATTTTATAGAAAAATTCCAAAAACTTGTTTTCGTTTGATTTTGTTTTGTTTTTTAAGAGTTCAAAAGTGTTTGATTTTATCATTTTATCGAGTTCTTTGTTGAATTGTTCAAAAAGAATATGTTCTTCATCTGAAGAAAGTTGTTTTACATTAGAAATCCAGCTTATCATATTTAAAACTTTTTGAAATTCTTTGTCTGAAGCTTTTATGTCATCTCGATTTATTGCAATAGAAATCTTGCAATTTTCGATACAGTTTTTGTATATTTCATCACACCAAATAAAAACCTGATTTTCGTAGTGTTTTTTTATTACACCAATAAGCTCTTCTCTTTTTTCTTCTATTACACCGGACACATCATCCAATCCGGATTCTTCTATTAGTTTTCTTGTATTGTCATCAAATTCTTTTAGTTTGTTTTGTGCTTCATTTATTGCCATTTTAGAAGTCAAATTAATGTAGCCTGTATTTTGGTTATACAAAATATCCAGCACCAACTCATCCAAATTGTTTACAAATTCAAGAAAATCTGCACTTTTTATTATGTTGTTTATTTCCATTTTTCCTCTCTTAAATTATTCCAAATCTAGACAACAATTCTGCTCCATAAGAATCAACTCCTCCCATATTTTGGATAATTTGGCTTCCGGTTTTGAAATTTTCCATCATATTCATAGAATTTTGAGTTTCATTTTGAGCTTTTCTGATTTTTTCCAATTCTTGTCCTGAAATCATTTGTGATGGGTTAATGTTTGCATAATTTGCATAGTCTTCGATTATTTTTTCTCCGTTTAATTTTGCTTTTAGCGTTGGATCTATCGAATTTGCAATATTGGAAACGAAAGTCGTAAAACGTTCTATGCTGGAGATGTTTGAGACTTTTTGAGCTTGTGCCAAAGTAGAAACAAATTCGATTTTGAATTTGTAGTTTTCATAATTTTTGTTATAAAAACTAAGAGGCTTCAAAATCCCGACTCTTATTTCTTCATCATAAATCCAATTCAAAATTTGTCTTAGTGCATTGTGGATTTGCTCCAACAATGGCGACAATAAAACCATTTTTTCTTCTTTTAATTCATTTACCTCGGTTGCTGTTCTTGAACCATTATTTGAAGTCGACAGAATCATTGCAAAAAGGTCGTTGTAGAAGTGTTCTTTTATTGTTTGTTTTAGTTCATCTTTTTCTTGTTTTAATTCTAAAATTTTTGGATTGACTTCGTAAATCGGGCTTATTCCTCTGCCGTTTTCATCTTCTTCAATATATGCCCCGGGTACATCAACTATTTTTTTGTTTTTTAGGCTAGCCGGCCCTTTGTATGTAGGGCAGACAATTTTTTTAACAGCTTTTGCATATTCTTTTACCATTGTCATTAATTGTCTAACATCAGCAAGAGCATTTATTGCAGGTGAATCCTGCGGATAATCAATATCAGGCGAAATAGAAGATTCGAATACAACATAAGGAAATTTTGAAAAACCTTTTAAAGACAAAAACTCGTCTGACGAAGAAATAAAAGTTGCAGAAATATATTTTGCATATTTTGAAGACAAGTGCCTTTCTCTAAAGTTTTTGTTTTCTTCAACAAAATGAACTATTTCATAGAGTTTTAAGGGGTTATCTACTGCTTCTTTTTGAATTTCAACAGGAGTATTGTCTTTAAATTGTTCAAAAATATTTTTTGCACTTTGCGAATAAACTCGACAAAAACAATCTATTCTGCCTTTTGAATTTTTTGCATAATAATATGAACCAACAGGCAATACCTTGAAATTCACAACATTTTCATAGTCAGATTCTATTGCAATTGCACCAAAACCAAAAACCCCCAGTTGTTTGTATATTTCAGGTAAACATTGATAAAAATTTGAATTATTTAAAATTTCTCTTGTAAGTTCTTCTTGTTCGGCACACCATTTTTTTAATGTAAAATTGTCTTCTATATTCCTATTCAAAAAACTCGTCTTAAACCAGCGATTAGTGGGACTAGTGGCCCCGCTCATCATACCTGATGAAAAATTTCTTAGTGCAATAAGAGGTGTCGAATCTATTATTTTTTTATTTTTTACAATGGGACGTCTGGTGTTTCTTGCAATAAATTGCACACTTCTTGGCAAAAAATAATCAGAAAGTTCTTGCAAATCCGGTTTTATAACATTAAACACTTCTTCCATTTCATGTTTTCGTTTTTTAAAATATTCTACTGTGTACATTTTATTCCCCCAAAAGCGTCTTTTTGTTTGTATTTGCTTCATCCACCAAACCTACAGGCGAGGTTTTTAAATTTTCTTTGTAAGCGGATGACTGGGATTGAGTAGAATTTTTTGTAGCAGAAGCATCTGCTTCATGTCGAACAACAGCTTCTTGTTCAACTTTTGGTACTGAAGTTTTTGCAAAACACATTGGTTTTTCTCCTTTCTTGTTTTTTATATTGTTTTGGATTGTTTCAACAATCCTTTAATCAAACGGGTTGAAATCCGTTTCTATATTGTTGTCATAATCATTTTGCCTATAGAAAACCGTATTTGAACAGAAGTTTATTGCATATAGTGCCATCATTACGCAATCTGCAAAATCAGGACTTTCTGAATGAAGTTTTCTTATTTCTTTTTTGTCTTGTATAGAAATAAGCCCATTTGGGCGGTAAGTTTTTTTGATATATTCCAGCTGTCGAATAGCGTTTTTGTCGGTCAATTTTAGATAACCCTTTTCAAGATAGTCTTTTAATGCCAAATACCCATCAGCTCTAGCATTAAAAGCGTATTTAGAAATTGCTTTTTTGCCCCCTCTGAAACCAATTGCGTTTGGAATAATTTTTTGCACGCTGACCCAAATAGGATACCCAAGCCCATCTGCATCCATAATCAACATTTTAGGAAGCCAAGAAGAATACAAATTGGCAATTTTTCCTTTTGTTATATCAGTGTCTGCTTCTGACCATGAGATAGTTGATTTTTCTAACCAAATATTTTCGTTTTCTTGTACAAACAACTTTGCAACACAAAGGTCGGCTCCGGAAGCTGACAAATCCACACTCATTACTGAATTCATAAAGTCCTCGTTTTTTTCGTATTCGTATTCTATTGCTCTATCCAAATATTGAGATTGAATAAGATACTCGTTATTGTTCGCCAAAGGATAACCAAGCCAGATGTGATTGTAGTCATTTATATTCAGAGATTTTGAAACTTCAGCTTCTTTTGTAATTTTTTCATCTACATAAGGATTGTCAAAATAACAAATATTAATATGCAAACAGTCAGACCTTTTTGAGCAGAAATTGTACACAGCATCAAATCTCGTAAATCTGTTCATTGTGAAAATAATAACAGAGTTCTTTTTTCTTATTGTCGGAACTATAATATCAAGAGTAGTTTTTGTGATTGATTGAGCTTCGTCTATCCAGAGAATATCTATTCCTTCCAGCCCCTTTATATTTACGCTTCCTTGTTCCCTAAAACCTTTGAAAAATATTTTTGAACCCGTTTGTTTATGCACCAGATTATCTCTTTTTATGTCATAAATCAAATTGTATTTTTCAATTAAATCCAAAAACACTGTCTTGACTGATTCATCGATAGAATTTTGAATTTCCCTTCCGCAACAAACCCTCACATGGCGGTTTTCCATTACATACAACAAAAACCTTGCAACACTCTGCGTTTTTCCGGATGCCCTTCCTCCTTCTAAAAGAAAATATGTATAGTTATTGAAATTGAATATAAAAGGGTAAAGTTTTGGAGGAATATCCAAAATCTCCGGTAATATGTATTTTTTACTTATAAAATTCTTCTCCTATATTTAGTTTTAATTGCTCACCATCAATCATGATTTCGCCCATTTTGACGACCGTTCCAATTTCTAAATTGTTTGTTGTATATAATCCTGCAATTTTTGCTTTGTTTTCTAAAGCCTTTATTGCAGCGTTAATATTCGGGTTTCCGTTTTTATCCAGACAATTTAGAGCCATTTTTTTTAATTCCTCAAATTCTTCTATTGCTTCTGCTGAAGTAAAAGTTGTTTCTTTGCTTTTGTTTACTTTAATCTTGTTTTCTTGTGTTTTGTAAGAAACTGTTTTTTTATTCATCAATTCTTTTTACTAAAACCTTATTTCCGAAAAAATCACACGCATATTGTTCAATCGCAACAGTTTTGCCTCCTTTTTTTATTTCTACGTTTCTTCCATATTTAAAACCGGTCGGAGCTTTGTACCTGTTTTTAAAACCTAACATTGTCGATGTTACATCTCGTTTTAATTTTTCTTTTATTCGAGCGACTCCATTTGAATAGAACATTTGTTCGAAATTGTTTTTGTTTTTGTCAAAATAACTGTAAAGTGCCATTTTTTTGTTGCAAATTGGACAAACCGCAAGATAAAGTCTGCGATTAAAGTGTTTTTCATTATCCAATAAAAACCAAATATCCTGAGCATTAAAAACACTATTGCAATGACGCATAGCCTACATCCTCCTTATTGTTTCAATAATCAACCAATATTTTTTGTAAATCAGAATAAATTAGAGCCAACAAATCAAAATTTATTGTCAAAACTTGAACTCAAACATTCACTATAATTCAATCAAAAAGCACAACTATCCTATTATGTTATCTTCGTCAGCCTCGTTTCTCTACACGAAAGTTAAATATGGTTGGATTTACTAAAAACAATTGGGGGTATTGGCATATTAGCAATAATAGTGCATTGAACTCAATACGCTATTTTATAACCGTACCCCCCAAAAGTCATATTCCAGCCAGTTCTTTCGAGCGATACCAATTTGAATTGTCCGAAAATTTATATTCTTAAGATAGCATACTTTTTTGAAAAACGCTCGTTTTTAGGCAGTTTTTTGGACTGTCGTCCAAAATTTATACTTTTTTTGTTGATATTTTATTTTATTTGGTTTATAATCGGTAGGTGGTTGTTATAACCTTTAACAATTGCCAAATATGGCGCCTGTCGTCAAGTGGTTAAGACCTCGGATTGTGGTTCCGATATGCGTGGGTTCGAGTCCCACCAGGCGCCCCATTTTTAGAAAGAGACTCATTAGAAGTCTCTTTTTCAATTATAGAGAGCTTTTTCAGGGTTGTAACTTTTCTTTTTAACGAAAGTTCTATATTTTTGTTCAAATATTCCAAAACTCTTTCACTGCCTACCTTCGGGAGGGTTGTAACTTTATTTGATGACTTAATATTATCTTTTGCTATTCTAAGTGCCTGAAAAATTGGTTTAAATTTTACTATAAGCTTTTGTTCTTCAGTATCATAAATAGCACTTTCAAATACAAGCCTCAAGAGTCTTTGCTTTGCTTCAACACTTGCATTACGAAAAACATTCGGAATATTGCCTAAAAACCTCATTAATACATTTAAGTTATCATAGACGCAAACAACTGTTTTTATTAAAATAAAGAGGTAAATATGAACGCAGAAGAAATCAATAAAATTATTGAAAATTTAGATTTGTTATTAAAAACTTTTAAAATCTAAAGTAGATAAATGGATTGTACGTACTACTTGCTATTGTGATTGTTGATAAAAATAACAAAACTAACAACCAAATATTAACAATAGCTTTTACAATCTTATTTTGTTGGTAAATCATGTTTTTAAACAATGGAATGCAACACAAAATAGCAATTACAAAAGTTATAATTTCAATTTTATCAACATAGTATAAAAAGACATAGTTAAATTGCTCTGTATGTAAATTTAACAATCCAAACATATTCATCAGATAATCCCAAGCATATTTTATACTCTCTGCTCTAAATATTACCCAGCCTATAACAAATGCAAAAATGCAATAAATATGTCTTAGTGTATTAACATACCAACTATGTTTTTGTTGCTCAAATTCTTTTATATTTAGTATTTTTTCTAAAATAATAAAGAATCCGTGCCAAATACCCCAAATAACAAAAGTCCATTCTGCACCATGCCAGATACCTGTTAATAAAAATACAATACCTAAATTTCTCAAAGTTTTTAGTTTTGAACATCTGTTACCACCAAGAGGAATATAAACATATTTTTTAAACCAAGTAGAAAGTGAAATGTGCCACCTTCTCCAAAATTCTGTAATTGATTTTGATATATACGGATAGTTAAAGTTTTCCATAAATTTAAATCCAAAAATCAATCCTAAGCCAATTGCCATATCAGAATATCCACCGAAGTCAAAATACAATTGGAATGTATAAGCAATTGAACCAATCCAAGCAACTGCATGAGAAAAATTATGCGGGTCTTGAACAAATATTTTATCTACGATTGCTCCCATTGTGTTTGCAATCAATACTTTTTTAGATAAACCAATAATAAATCTTTTAACACCTAAATTAACTTTATCAAAATTAACTTCTCTATCTTCAATTTGTTCTGCAACATCATGGTATTTTACAATAGGACCTGCAATCAATTGAGGAAACAAACAAATATATAATGCTAATTTATAAATATCTTTTTGAACCTTACATTCTCCTCTATAAACATCAATAACATAAGACAATGCTTGGAATGTATAAAAAGAAATTCCTATTGGCATAACAATATCTAGTGCAGAAATGCGAGAATGGAATAAGCTATTACAATTATCAATCAAAAAGTTAAAATATTTAAAATAAATCAGAAATCCTAAATTTGTCAAAATTGTTAATAACAGGAAAAGCTTTTTATGAGCTTTATATTTATCAACTGCAATTGCTCCAAAAAAGTTCAACAATATTGTTAATAGCATTATTGCCAAATACTTTGGCTCTCCCCAAGCATAAAAGATAATGCTTGCGACTAAAAGTATCGGATTGTGCAATTCTTTCTTTGTTACCAGATATAACAAAAGAACAATTGGTAAGAAAAAATATATAAAGGTCATTGAACTAAATAACATTTATTACTCCTAATTTTTGTACAAATTTTTTAAGCTATCTACATATCCAGAAGAAAGAACCAGTAATAAAATATCAGGTTTTTGTTCCTTTATAATTGGCTCATAACCACTAATATCCAACGGAGCATTTCGTTTTGGAAATTCAAGATTAGAATTAAATCTGTATTTTCGAATTTCTTTAAAAGAAGTATTTAAAAAATATGATAAACTTTCACAAAAAGAATTACCTATTATAAGCATTTTATACTTACCATGTGGATTTTTGTGTAAATAATATGGAAATTGTCCTGTTATAGTAATATTTGATAGTTTTTTATAGTCATAATACTTATATTTTGTTTTTAACAAATTTTTATCGTGTAAATTCGCTCTTTCATAATTACAACCTTCTGTATATTTTCGATTATCATCCGCTCTTGTCAAATTATTATAAGTAATATTGAAATCTGTTTCTTTAGCAATTGGAATATCATGAAAATCTTGTTTTATCTGTTTTAGTAATATCTTATATATTAAAAAGGCACCTGAATCCGTTAAATGATGGTCTGTTTTATAACAAACATATTCTTTATTTTTTAACTCTTTTAGTTCTTGTACTGGATATATAATTTTGTAGTTTAGTTCTTGTTCAACTGTATCGACTAATTTTTGAGTTTTTTCAACTGCCTTTGCAGAGTTCACGTAATCATTGTCTTGATATAAATATTCTTTTGTAGGTGCAATTACAATATACAATTTTATATTATTTTGTTTACAATAAGATAATAACTTCCTAATATTTCTAGTGTACATTTGAAGTTTTATATTTGATAGAGGCGTAAAAGAATTATTAGTATCAACTTGGGATTGTTTGTAAAACATCCAACCTGATTTTTTGTATACATAACCAAGTGGAACTTCTGCATAATCACTTGCAAACATATATTTATATTTTAGATAAAGAGGTATAATTTTTTGTCTTAAATAAAATCTATCATTAAACCACTCATTAAAATTTTTCCCAAAATCATAATTGATTTCTCCGTCTTGATTTATAAAAGGTTGCAGTTTTGTTAATGTTCGTTTTTCTTGTGCTGATATTTCATCTTTGTTGATATTGCTCATTGGAATAAACAAAAACACAAAAAATATGGTTAAAAAAATTATATCTAACCTTGATTTGTTTTTAACCGTTTTAAAATCTGCTATATAATTTGATAGTTTATATGCAAGTAAATATGTTAAAATTAAAATTATTACAAATAATTTGAAATCAAATTTTGTTGCTGCTTTTACTTGCAAAGTTTTTTTATATTCTAAGTTTACAACATTATTATCAGGATAAATTATAACTGAATTATTTTTTATGCTCAAATCCCCTGTTGAACTGTAAAACTGTTTTAAATCATCAAGATGGTATTTGCCTCTTAGCGTAATATTTGATATTTCAATTGGAGAATTATCTTCCAATCCAGTTATAACAAGTTTTATACGTTTAGGAAACTTTGGCCTTTTTACATTAAAACTTGCATGAGTATTTTCATTTAAATCTAAAATAATACTTTGAGATTTTATTTTATTAAATTTGTCATTATCTTTTTTATTTAGTTGAACTTCAATGTTGCACCGACCTTTGCCTTTTATATCAAAATCGACAGGCATTGGTTTAAATATTAGCCATAGTTTATTTGTTGCAATAATCGTAACTATTGTTATAACTATTGCAATGATTGTTCTCTTTTTAATCAATCAAAACCTCTCTCCAGTTGAATTTTAGGGCTATAAAACGCTTTATAATTTGTCTATTTTGTAAGGCGTTCTCTTTAAGAACCACTAAATTCACCGTATCACAAACAAAAAAATACGTGCAAAATTTTCTAAAAAATGTAAAGCGTTATGAATTTATTAGAACATTCTTTGTTTAAAACTCAATAATAGTAAGGTTTTTTAAAATGTCTTACAAAATAGATAAATTGTAAGGCGTTCAAAATGTATCGGATTAACTGTTTAATGCATTTGAGGGTTATAGTATAAAGTTGTTATATGAGTAGTCAATTTCGTCTTGCTCAATTCCTATGTATCTCAATGTAATTTGTGGACTTGAGTGGTTAAATATTTTTTGCAGTATCACAACATCTTTAAATTGTTGATAATGATGGTAACCGAACGATTTACGCATAGAATGAGTGCCGATTTTTTCTTGCAATTTTGCTTTTTCGCAAGCATTTCTAATAATATAATATGCCGTTACTCTATCCAATCTATGCCCCCAATGCGACAAAAACAACGGCTCATCATTCTTCCTGCCCTTAATAAATTCTTCTAACAAAGGTTTTAATTTTGCATTGATTGGGAATTTCTTAAATTTACCAGTTTTCTTTTCTGTTATTTGTATATGCATTTTGTTTCTAACATTGCCAACATTTAAGTTAAGTATGTCTGATATACGAAGTCCGCAATTTGTACCAATCACAAAAAGCAATAACTCTCTCGCTCCTTGTTTTGCTAATATTTTTTCAACCTTTTGAATGTCTTTTTTGTTTCTAATAGGTTCTACTGTTGCCATTTTGTAATCCTCCTTTTTAATTTAATTAAAAATTACAAAATGAAGATTTTGGCAAAAAATGGCAAGCATTGATATTGTGTTCTTACCTTTTGGCAACCCAATAATAAATTGTCTTTAACGCAAAAAGCAAACAAAAAAAATTCCCTTACCATGCCTGTTTTTACAATTCATGCTAGATGTAGAATTTTTAGAATCCCAAATTACACGCAATGGTAAGTAAATTTAAAATAATTATTGATTAGCTTTAGCAATTCTTTATAATTTTTTACTTCTTCTTTTGAAGCATTATTTTTACAAAACTATCAATATAACCTTCAACTAAAAATTTTAATAAATTTATAAGAGCTAAAGTTTGCTCTTCTTTGGTTGATGTTCTATCCTCTATTTTAATATCAACAGCAATTCCACCAATTTCGCATCTTTTTATTATCATACTTATTGTACAATTATTTTTAGCAAGAAACCAATTTGAACTTTGAAAATTTAAACACAGGGTAAAAGATGCCTTTTCTATGGAAACTGACTGACGCATTATAGTTAGACTTTCGGGTTAGTTCCCGACTAGAAAGGGGTCGATATGGATAATTTCAATATAACATTATTTTTAATCTTTTTGATTTTATGCGTATTAAAAAACGGCTCTCACCTTAAAAGATAAGAACCGTTAGACCTCTACAAGGCTCATTGGTAGCTTGAGAAACTACCACCCTGTGTTTTTATTATAAATTATCTATTTTTATTTTTCAACCCCACTTATATAATTTTCCGTTTTAAGATATAACGAAAGCATTTTACCAGAGGTTAAAATCAGATATAAAGTTTTATTAAAAAGTTCAAGCAAAATTCCACCATAAACCCCACTAAAATCAAAGACCTCTAATAAGTTTTTTTATTGTCATTATTGCATTTAAACCGTTTGGACATTTTCTTTAAAGCAAATAATAGAAAGCAGGTAGTTTCTTTATTTTAATAAATTATAAATTGACAAAAGTAAATATTTTTCATTTATATACACGTAGCGTTTGTAATTTGGGCTTTTTTTAAAGACTATTAAAGCTTGTTATTAAAATTAAAGGAAAAGAAATTGCAGTTGGTCAATTAATAATTTACCAATTTTATGCTATCATTGTTTAAAAAGGAAAATTCAAAATAAAATTGGGAAAATTGTCAAAAAATTCTTTTAGATTTATTATGTATTTTTTGATAATGAGAGCGTTTTTTATAGATATTGCAACATTGTTTGCTCTTCTTCATGTGGTAACTTTTGGAATAATATACTCTACTTTTACAAACAATGACAAATACTTGAATTTTTTTACAGACTTTTACCCTGTCGCCATCCTTGCTATTGCATATTTTTTAACAAAAGCTTTTGGTATTTTTGGAATCATCGAAAAATACAACAAATTCAAACAATTTTTAATTATTTTACTTTTGTGCATATTATTCAAACTCAGCTACAGGTTTGTTCCATACCGTTTAGAAGGATATGATTACCTAACCGATATTTCTTGCTATTTGCTTCCTGCTTGGATTTTGAGAAAATTTTTCAACTTCTTGACTCTGAAATTTCCTTATCCGTTCAAAGAAATCGGGTATATTTTTTCTTTTGAATACTATCGAAACTTGTTTTTGAATAAGAAAATAAATGATGAAAAGTAAATTATTTATTTACTTTAATAAATTCTAGATTGACAAAAGTAAATAATTTGTTAAAATATCAATATGCGATTTTATTCGTTTACTAGTGATTTAATCATCGGTTAGGTATTTTCAACGAGGAGGAATGAGTTTTTATGAACTGGAATGAAGAAAAACATCCAAGAGACAAAGAAGGAAAATTTACGTTTAAAAACGGAGGAAACAATATTTCATCAGCGAGTGAAATTCTCTACGGAAAAATAAAAAAAGAAGTTAAAGAAAAAGGAAAATTAAAAGAAAAACTACTCAATATTTTAGGTTCTAAAGCAACACCAAGCGATATACTCTATGGAGACGAAAAAAGCTTAGTGAAAAAGATTAAAGAGTACAAGATAATTGACAAATTAGACAATTTAAAATACAGTTTGGCAATAAAAACAAACAAGGCTCTTGGTAATACTTTGCGAAAACCAATTAATCATTTTAAAGGCGAAGACACAACTGGTATGCTAGACATAGCTTCCCAAAAGAAAAACTTGGCTTACTCAAGAAATACAATAAAATTAAAAAATATCAATGTTTTTCAAGAAAACAGTAATTTATTTAAATATAAAACTTATATGAAAAACAAGATTCAAAATCAGTTTAAAGATTTCAACTATGACATTAATGATATTAATGGGTATGTTTTTGAAAATAATTCGCCACAAGTTCAAAGAATAAAAGAAAGCAACGGTTTCAAAGAAATAATAAAACAAAATAAAAATAACATTTTAAATAAAAAAAGAATTATCTCAGGGCAATTCATTAAAAATTCAAATGATAAAAAAGAAAAAAATATGTACAATGCATTTGGAAAAATAGATATATTTAATCAAGGTATTGACAAAAATGGAGTTTTGCATTTGTATATGTTTGACACTTATGATTTTAACAAAGGAGAATCCCCTTTAATTGAGGCAGGAAGAAAAGAAATGTTAAATGGCAATTTAAAAGGATTCTTTTCAATACATGAAATTACATTAAGCAAAAAGGAATTAAATGAACTCTTTAAATAAAACAAAACACGACGAAATTTTTAAATATATAGTTAGAATTTTAGGATTTTGTACTATAACTACGCTATCAAACCAATTTATCACCCTGATAATATCTGAGTTATTTATTATGTTTTTATATGGTCCAATTATAAAGGTAGTTTCAGGTAAATATTTTGACTATTGGAATCAACCTGACACATTGTGTTATTTTGTTATTTTTGAGATTCTTGTTATGTATTTTTTTACAAAAATTTTTGGAATTTTTTCAAAATTACAAAAGCTAAATTTTAGTCGTTTGATTGTATTTTTTGTCGTTTTTTCAATTTCTATTTTACTTGGGGGATTTTCTTTTGTATCTAATTTAATAATAAAAGATGACGCAATACTTGTTGCTTCATTAAATATTGCAACTTTTTTAATTTCTTTTCTTTTGCATAAATTTTTCAACTTCTTGACTCTGAAATTTCCTTATCCGTTCAAAGAAATCGGGTATATTTTTTCTTTTGAATACTATCAAAACTTGTTTTTGAATAAGAAAATAAATAATGAAGAGTAAATTGTTTATTTACTTTAATAAACTATAAATTGACAAGGGTGGATAATTCATTGATTCAAAATTTCAACTTAAAATCACTAAAATATTCCAAATAAGTCAATTATTTATTTACGCAATCAACTATAGGTTGACAACATTTTGACTAAATTTATTGTATAATGATTTTATCAGTATAAAAGAGGAGTTTTTATGAAAAAGATAATTTTGTCGTTAGTGTTATTTTCTATATTGTCAACAGCACTTCCTGTTTTTGCAACCCATGGGAAAAACGGACAAGTGAGTGCCAAATCAATCGGTGCCGGTGCTTTATCGTTGTTGATTTGGCCAGGAATAGGACAAGCTGTCAATAACCAGTCTTATGAAAAAAACATGACTCACGCAGTACTGGGTTTGACCGGTATTTTTAGAATTTGGTCTTGTTATGACGCTGTTGCCGATAGACAAGGTGGCGTTTGGAAAAACAGAATATAATATTTAACAGCCCAATAGGGCTGTTTTTTTGAAGAATTCAGCCCAGAAAACATCATTCAGACTTTACATTGTAAAAATTTGTAACAAAATATGCATACATCTTAAAGTTCTTTTTAAAAAATGCCGTAAAAATCTAATGTACATACAAAGGAATGACAATATGACAAATGGTGTAAATGGCGGATATAGAAGCATATTCGGTCTGGATTTTAAAAACAAAAAATCAACAGCAAAAACGACAGGCAATAAGATTAATACAGATATAAACTTAGAATTTGTATCTAAGATTGAAGCATTAAAAAAGCAACAAGCACAAGTTTCTGACGCCAAAAGCCAAGCTATGTTGGGAAACAAAACATACACCAGCGAACAATCACAAAAAGCACAAGAACAAATAGATGCAAATCGAGAAAAACAAACTCAAGCAATCGCCTATACAACAGCTGCCTATGGAGTGTTAAATGAAGCTCTTGGAAAAATTGAAGCTGCAAATTCAGCTGTAACATCTGCACAAAATGGAGTTAAAAGTGCTCAAACACTACTACACAATCTACAAAATGCAGAAGAACCAGATGAAGAAAGAATTCAAGAAGCAAAAAGTGCTCTAGAAGAAGCACAAAATGAACTAACCAACGCACAAGATGAACTATCTGCTGCACAAAATGAAGTTGACCAAGCAAATGCGGCTGTAGAAGAAGCTCAAGAAAAACAAGCAGAAATTGCAAATGAAATCGAACAAATGGCTTTTGCCGAAGATGATGAAACCGCAGAAGCCTCATCAGAAGAAGTTCTTAACGATTTCACCAACCAAATCGGGCAATACAGCGAAACGTTGACTGAACTTTCAGACAAAATTGCATCCTTACAAGAACAACTTTCTCAACAACAAACAGAAGCAAATAAAAATCTAGAAGGTTACGATAGCGAAAACAAAAAAGACGACGCAAAATCCCAATCACCTCTTACAATAAACGATGACGGCACTGTGACCAGAACCAATTCCGATGGAACAATTACTGTCACAGAAACCAAAATGGTTGATGGCGAATTAGTAACCAATGAAACAATAAAACAAGCTGACGAAACTACAGATGACAAAGAATGCAAAAAAGACCCGATTGTCTTCAAGTTTCCTAACGGAAATGCCCCCAATGGTTATGAATGTTATGTATTAATGGATTCAACTAATGACAAAAGAGAAAGCGGTATCCAATTTGATAGTTCAACGAATGGATATGATAGCGTTAGCGATTTCTTTGGTTCAGACTCTGAAGAATTAAAACAATTTGAAGATAATGGCAATATTTCAATAAGAGATCTTTATGATGCCGGGATTAGATTAGTCTTATCTAACGAAGATGGACGACCTATAGATTTCGACGGACAAGAACTAAGCGAAAATGACGAAGTTCGAGTTGCAAACTATGATGTTTGGGAAAATATTATAAATTATTCTCTCAAATATGAAAACGAAAACAAAGACGACATAAAACTCTACAACAGCTACAATGAAGAAGTTGATAATGGAATTTTAGTAGAAAGCCATCTTATCGATGCCAACAACATTGGAACATACGGCCTAGAAAATTTTAATGAACCTACAAGCAATGATAAGGATGCAACCACTACAGAAAACGTAAGTACTGCTTCGCAAAAAGATGTTCAATATGGCTACGACAAATACAATGAGAATAGAAACGATGGGGAAACCTACGTTACCTATAACAAAAATAATGGACGCTACGAATTTAATACCCACAGTGGCAGAGGCAGTTACGTATGTAATATAATAGAAGGTTTATATGGTGTAAATTATGCATCAAAAGAAGGCGAAGCTATATTAGGAAAATTGAAAGATTTAAACGAAAAATCCAAAGACAACCCTTACGCTACTGGTGTAGATTTTTATTATGATAAACATGAAGGTGGCGACATATACGGTGCTTGGGGAATGGTGTATGCTGATGGAAAATTTGAGCTACCCACACGTACCGAACTAAGCGAAGCATTGCAAGGTGCCCATATTGACGACAGCAAAATAGAAGAAATTCTAGCAGGCATCCCCGATAATACTGATAAAACAGAAAATGACAAAACTGGTAATTTAGATTCGGTTGATATTCAATTAAGCGACAATGCTCAAAAATATCTTGAAATAATTAGCGGAAATACTGGAGCATTGGAAACCACATATAAGCAAACTATTATAAATATTCCCAATAGTAATTATTTATCCAATGAAGAAAAAATATATTTATTAAGCAAAGTTTCAGATGTAGCAAATAGTGAAGATGACCCAAATAAGCAAAATGCCATAGATAGTCTTTATTCACTAAAAACTAATAATCTTTCAGACATCAAAAGTATCTATGCAAATTATTTAAGCGAAGCAACTAATTTTGAAAATATTAAAATATATATGAACAAATATCAAAGCGTTAGCGGGTTTAAATTTAACTTTAATAACATAGATAACACTAAAATGGAAGAAATTATCCAAAATTTAGTTAAAAGCGACAACAATCCATCATCTGGAGATTTATATGATCATTTAATTGAAGCTCTTGGGGTTCTTCCAAATAACATGAGCAAAAGACAGCTAGCAATTTCTACCCTAAATAACGGTAATTTATCAACAATGCAAAAACTAGAAATGATTAGTAAATTTAAAGAAGAAGAAAATTTATTTGGCGAAAAAGACATTGAAACAATTTTTAATGACGTCAATATAGACAACTTATTTGAAAGCACAATACAAGATTGCACAAATAATTTAGTAGAAAATTCTGCAGTTTTAAGACAAAACCAACTGCTAAACATGTTAAATTTATATTCTAACATTACTGGTGATAGCTTAAATGAATACCTTGCAGACAAAACTGATAAAGATAAACAAAAGCTTGCAAACAGCGTAATAACACTACTTTCAAATCCAAATATTAGCGATGATTTAAGAAATAAACTTATAACCATGTTTGTTTCTAACCCACAAGCAGATGGCAACCCAACAGCTGAAGCTTTTGCAGGTTTGGTTCAAGAAGGCAATAGTGGCGATGATGAAACAAAACAAATTACAAGTTTATTTGAAGATTTCAGTTACGACTTAGAAACTCTAGATGAAGTACGAACAGGAAGATTTTCAGAAATTATTGGAAGCGAAAACCGTGGCACAGTAGGTGCACTAAGAAAAGCTTTTATATATATTTCAAAAAACTCCTCCAGCATGAGCAAAAAAGCCCAACAAGCCCTATTAGCATACGCATGTAATGGCAAAAACCCAGGTAAAATATTCAGAAATGGCAATTGCAAAAAAGAAGCCACATACCGAGATTCTGAATATTTTAACGAAAATCAACAAATAGCTTACTTGCCATTATTAATTAAAATTTGTTTTTAAATTCTACAAGAATCCCCAAAAAACTAAAAAAGAGCCAAAAGGCTCTTTTTTATGGAGCGGAAGACGGGGCTCGAACCCGCAACATCCTGCTTGGAAGGCAGGTACTCTACCAATTGAGTTACTTCCGCAACACATACAATTTAACAATAAAAATCAAAAAAAATCAAGATATTTTTAAAATTTTATATTCTAAATTTCATCAGATTTTACAAATTCTTGCATTTTTTTGTGATCAAAACAATTTTCCCAACGAGCAACAACAGCTGTTGCAACACAGTTTCCGATTAGATTTACTGTAGTTCTGCCCATATCCAGTATTTGGTCAATTCCCAATAACACCGCAACTCCAACTACAGGAAGTCCAAAACTAGCCAATGTCCCTGTCAAAATAACCAGAGAAACTCTGGGGACTCCTGCTATACCTTTTGATGTCAACATTAAAGCAAGCATAATCATTAACTGTTGTTCCAGCGGAATATTTATGCCAACAATTTGTGCACAAAATAAAGTCGCAAGTGTCAAATAAAGCGTCGAACCATCCAAATTGAATGTATATCCCATCGGCATAACAAAACTAACAATACTTTTTGGCACACCGAATTTTTCCATTTGTTCCATTGCCTTTGGAAGTGCAGCTTCTGAAGTAGCTGTCGTAAAAGCAAGAAGTGCCGGATTTTTTATTGTTCTCAATAAATCAATAAAAGAAACCCTAATAATTCTACAAGCAAGAGCCAGAACCACAACCAAAAACACAAACAAAGAAAGATAAGTTATACCAATGAGTCTGGCATAATTAATAAGGATCTTTATTCCGTTATGTCCGATAGTTGCACTAATTGCTCCAAAAACGCCCAAAGGTGCAAATTTCATCACATATTGGGTAAATTTAAACATTATATCGCACATGCTATGCATAATATCCAATACAGGTCTTGCTTTTGAGCCACAAGCAGAAATTGCAATTGAAAAGAAAATTGCAAAAACAACAATTTGTAACAAATGTCCTTTTGCCATAGCATCAACGACACTTTCTGGAAAAGCTTCAACAAACATATCAACAAAACCCGCATGTTGAACAATGCTTGATGTTTGCATTTTGTTAACTACCGCCATAGAAGCGGAACTTACTTCCATATTAAAGCCTGCACCCGGTTTCAGGATATTTGCAACAACAAGCCCGATTATAAGAGCCATAGTTGTAGCGATTTCAAAATATATTATTGCTTTTAATCCGATTTTGCCTAAGTGTTTGATATCACTATGGCCTGCAATACCAACCGTTAACGTTGCAAAAATTAAAGGGGCGATAATCATTTTTATCATTCTTAAGAATATATCAGCCAAAGGTTGCATTTTTACAGCATATTGAGGTGCAAGCCAACCAAAAATTATGCCCAAAATCAATGCAACAAAAATTTGCAAAGTTACTTTTTTGTTATTGTTTGTTTTTGCTCCAGCCGTCATATTCTAATTATATTACAAACATAGCAGACTTTGATAAATTCTTTATACGAATGACCTCTTTTAAGATAAAAGAGGTCATTTTGTGTTTTATATTTGCTATTTCAGGGCTTCGATAACATTATTTTCTACATTTTTTAAAACGTCATCAATATTATCTTGCGTTTTGCCCATACCTTGTGCCATTTGGGGTTTTCCACCACCATTACCCTTTAGGGCTTTTGTAATTTCTGCAACCAGTTTTCCTGCTTGGATAGTTTTTGTTAATTCATCAGAAACTTTAGAAATAACAAAAACCGTTCCGTCTTTTTTCATAGAACAAAGCACGACAACTGATTTTCCAAGTTTTGAAGACAACAACTCAATACCCGTTTTAAGAGCATTAGGATTAAATTCTTCAACTTTTGAAATAAACAATTTGGAATCATTCACGGTTTTCGCTTTTGAAATAAATGTTGCAAATTGATTTTTTACATTATTTGCTTCCATATCTGCCAATTTCAATGACAAATTCTTTACTTCTTCAGTCAATTTGTTAATTTTGCCTTGGATTTCATTTGCAGGCAATTTGTTTGTTTTTGACAAATTATCCAAAATATCTGATTTTGAATTTAACATTTCAAAACAAGCATCAGAACAAACTACTTCCATCCTTCTAACACCTGCAGATGTTGCTGATTCTGAGATGATTTTTGCCATTCGAAGTTCACAAGAATTGTCCACATGACAACCTGCACAAAGCTCTTTTGAAATGCATTCATCACCCAAATCAAAAGAAACTACTCGAACATAGTCACCATATTTTTCACCAAACAACGCCATTGCTCCGGTTTGGTTTGCTTCATCCAGTGACATAACTTTTGTTGTTCTTGTATATCCAACTTTAATCCATTGATTAATCAGATTTTGAACTTTTTTAATTTCTTCGGTTTTTAAAGCTCTATCAAATGTAAAATCATATCTTGTTTTATTTTCTTCTACATAAGAACCGGCTTGGTGAACTTCTTTTCCAAGTACTTTTTGAAGTGCAGCTTGCAAAAGATGAGCCAACGAGTGATGTTTTGTAATTTCTTTTCTTCTTTCAACATCGATTTGTGCTTTTAGAGTATCACCGATTTTTACTTGGTTTTCTAAAACAACGGTTCTATGAACAAAAATATCTTGAACTTTAAAAGTTTTAACAACCTCTAATTTTTCGCCATTTACTTCTAAAATACCGCTATCGCCAACTTGTCCGCCGCATTCTGCATAAAATGGAGTTTTATCTAAAATGATATCGAACACACCATCTGAGGCTGTTTCGACATTCTTGCAATTTTCGTCAACTATTGCAAGAATTTTTGCTTCGCAAGTATTTTCTTCGTAACCAACAAAATCTGTTGCAGGATTTTTTATATAAGCAAGATCGTCCGTGATTGTTACTTTTTGCATAGCATTTCTTGCTCTATCTTTTTGCTCTTGCATTGCTTTTTTGAAGCCAATTTCGTCTACTGTTACGTTTTTTTCCTCTGAAATTTCTTTTGTTAATTCGTAAGGAAAACCGTACGTATCGTACAATTTGAACGCAACTTCACCGGAAATTGTTTTGTTTGTATTGAGAGCTTTTTCGATTTCGTCTTCAATTAATTGATATCCTCTATCTAACGTGAGTTTAAATCTTTCTTCTTCTTTTTGGACAGTAGATAGGATTTTTTCTTCGTTATTTTTTAATTCAGGATATTGGCTAGAATATTTTTCAATAACTGTTTCAATTATTGGTCTTAAAAACGGCAAATCAAGTCCCAACAAATAGCCATGCCTCAATGCACGTCTTAAAATCATTCTTAAAACGTAGCCTCTGCCTTCGTTTGATGGCATAATACCATCAGCTATCATAAAAGATACGCAGCGGCTGTGATCTGTAACGATACGCAAAGAAACATCTGTTTTTTCATTTTCTTTGTATTTTTTGCCTGAAATTTGTGAAACTTTTTCTATAATGTGTCTTAATACATCCGTTTCAAAAGTAGATTCAACACCTTGGCAAACCATCGCAATACGTTCAAGCCCCATGCCTGTGTCTACATTTTTCTTTGCAAGCGGAGTCTGGTTGCCTTCTTCATCTTGGAACAATTCAGTAAATACCATATTCCAAATCTCAACCCAGCGGTCGCATTCACATGTATCAATTCCACAATTATCACTACATTTTAAATGTTCACCCAAATCATAGTGAATTTCGCTACAAGGCCCACAAGAACCTGTTGGCCCCGGAGGACCCCAGAAATTGTCTTTTTTGCCTTTTCTGATTATTCTTTTTGGGTCAATATCCGTTTCTTTAACCCAAATATCATACGCTTCATCATCTGTTTCAAAAATAGTTACCCAGAGTCTATCTTTGTCGAGTCCGAGGTACTCTTTGCTTGTTACAAATTCCCACGCCCAAGGTATAACTTCTTTTTTGTAATAATCACCCCAAGCAAAATTTCCAAGCATTTCAAAAAAAGTGTGGTGACGAGGCGTGCGTCCTACATTTTCAATATCTGAATCTTTTCCGCCGGCTCTGGCACATTTTTGACATGTGCAAGCTCTTGCAGGTTTGTACGGTGGTTCTTCCAAGCCCAAATAATAAGGCACAAACTGAACCATGCCGGCACTTGTTAACAATAAAGTCGGGTTATCAGGAACCAAACTAGAACTTTCGACTCGAGTCGAATTGTGTTTTTCTTCAAAAAACTTTAAAAAGCCTTCTCTTATTTCATCTGTTGTTTTCATCATAATGCTTTAATTTTATCACAAAGAAAATTTTGCTATCAATAAAAAATTTATCTTTTTTAAAAAAAAGAAGCTATATAAAATAGCTTCACTTTTTGGAATTACAAGTGCATAAAAAGTATAAATAAGACTAAATTGAAAAATGTATGCTAGCTCCCACATTTCCGTATAGATAGCTATAATACGGCATTGGATAATAACCGACAGGATATGAATTCGGATAGTTTATATTTATGTTGAAATTTCCTCTATCATACATTGGAGGATGCATTCTTCTGTGTGGATTGTGCATCGGCATTCTATGACCATAACCTACAATAATTTGTTTTTTGGGATGTTTTGCTTGTGCTTGCACTTGCATTTGGAAACAAACAAAAACTCCGAACAATAAAAAAATTAAAGCTAATTTCTTTTTCATAATCCGTTCTCCTTTTGTTTTGGTTAATCCTATAATGTTTATTTAATTCATATAATTTTGATAATTATACGCACTAAGCCTGTAGCTGTGGTATTTTTGCTTATTTGGAGAACATGAACCTATATATCTTACTTTTGACGTAGAAATCACATAATGCCCCCTTGCATAAAACGATTCTCTGGGAGTTGCCCCCATTGAACAAGTTGCATAGTGCCTACTTCTTAATGATGTACCATCTGCCAATTTGTTTGCAGATGCCATATTTACTGTTGTTATCAGCAATACAAAAACAATAAATGCCACATTTACACTTTTCATTCATTAACCTCACATACTTCTTGCTGTGTATAACGAGTGAAATTGCATTTTGTTCGTTTTTTGTTTTATTGTTTTAATATTTGTTTACAATATCAAAACACCCGCCAAGACAACCAAATAAAATAAAAACAAAGCTTTAATCGTCGAATCTTTTTCAATAAAATGAATAGGGTCGTCTTTTTCTTTTGTTGTAAAAATCAACAACAACAATCGAAAAACAATCAATGTAAAAGGAATAGCTGTCAAATACAAAAATTCACTCTCTGCTCTTTTGATTGTTGTTTCATCCAAAACATAAGTAAAATAAAACGAAATAGATAATATTGCATTAATCAAAACAAAATAATTTGCAATTTGAATATCAAAACTTTTCAGAGATTTTCTACATTTTTCGCCATTATTGATTAGTTCAAGTTCTAGCTTTCTTTTTGTAAAAGTAAAAAACATTGAAACAAAAAACGTAAGCAAAATAACCAACGGAGATGGAAGAACTTTTATTGCACAACAACCGGCAACAACTCTAAAAATAAAACCCAATGCTATGCAAAAAACATCAATAATTGCAAGATTTTTAAAATTCAAAGAATAAAAAACATTCAAAACAAAATAACTAACAACCATCAAAAGACACAATCTATCAAGCAAACAACAACACAAAACGCTAAAAATTAATAACAAAACAAAAAGCACAATCGCCAATTTTTTAGAAATTTTTCCGCTTGCAATCGGTCGTTTGCATTTTTCAGGATGAAGTCTGTCTTTTTCAATGTCAACCAAATCATTCATCACATAAACACAAGAAGAAATCAAACAAAAAGCAACAAAAATAATGCAGCTTTTGACGATTAAATCAACTTTCAAAAAATTCAAAGAAAAAATCAAAGGAACAAAAACTATGAGATTTTTCACATAATGATTTATTTTTAAAGTTTTCAAAATATCTTTATACATTACAATCTTCCGGCAAACATCCATGCAAAAATTGAAAATACAACACAATAAATCAAATACGAATTAGCAAGTATAGTAAACTTTAGTTCGTTTTTTGGAAGTAAATCTTTTTTTATGATTTTTTTAAATAAATAAATCAAAAAACCAAAAAACAAAGTCACAATAAACGCAAAGAAAATATACCTAAAAAACGAATAGTGATTTGTCATATTTAAAGATAAAATCTTTTTTATTTTCATCAAATAATGACAATTTTTGTAAACAAGAAAAACAACAAAACCGCCATATATGTATTCTATATATTTATTTTTAACATTAGAAGCAACAAGCCCCAACAACAAAACAAGAAAAATAAAGAAATTCTGGCTAAACAAAAAGCCTTCATTTACATCAAAAAAGTAGTTAAACATAATATTTAAACAAACTATCGAAAAAAGAAGTTTTATGATACTTTTGTTTTGGATTTTTTTGTTTTGTTTAATGTAAAAAACAATATGCATTAAAAGAAAAATGCTTGCAATAATAAAATGAGAAGGATTACATTTGTCTTTAAGCCAAACAGGAACATAGTAGTATTCTTGTTTTTCTACAGATGTATTGTTTAAATCTTTTCTATAATCCCAAAAAGCCTTTCTTGGCTTCGATATATTTTTCAATTTTAAACAATAAAAAGGCATAACGAGATTGTATTGAAATACTGTTTTTATTTTTTCAATGCTTGCTTCTTTATCTCCCCATCTTTCTATTGCATTATGAGTTATTTTGCCATTTTCAAAACTGAAGGCACCTGTAAAAAACCTTGTTCCATAAGAAAATTTCTGCAACGAAACTAAAGTTGTACACAAAACAGCAAAAACAAAAATATATTTTAAAATATTAATCAAAAAAGACTTTATATCTTTTCTTTTTAAAAAAACAACAAAAACCACAATAAATAAACAAGTAACAACATTAATCAAATTTATTCCAAAAGAAAATATTGTTAATAATGCCAGAGTAAAAATTTCGATATTAGTGAGTTTTTTGTTGTTGTCTTTGATTGAAATTGCATAAAATAGCAAAACAAAATTAAAAAAAGCAGAAAAAATATAATTTTCAAATAAAGTCGAAAATATGATGGTCGAAAATCCAAACCCATAAACCAATGCAGTAAGCAAAGATATTCTTGTATTGTTTGTTAATTTTTTTAATAAAGAAAATAACATTACAATATTCAAAGAAGCAACAACAGGAAGAACGCTTATTGCAGAGGCCCTTGTACTTGCAAATATTCCTTTTACAAAATAAAACACAGGAGCAACAGATAATGGAATTAAAGGATGTGCATAATTAGTCCCCCAAGGATTAATGCTTGTAAAATATTCATAACCCCTACCCGTATCCATGCCAAAAGTAAAGCCATTCCAAGCTTGTACTATTTTATCATTATAAAAATTGAAACAAAATCCAAAAATTAAATAAACAAAGACAAAAAATAAAAATAAAACTGTTCGTTGGTGTTCTTTTACAAATTTCAAAAAATTAGAGAATAAATTCAAAACTGCACTTTTCATCACACTATTATAATAGTATAGAAACTACATTGTCAATACTATACAATTTCCGATATGGAAGACTATAGAGAAGTTTTAAAACGTATAGGACTAAATTTTCGTGTCGAAAGAACAAAAAACAGCTTTCACAAGAAAAGTTTGCCGAACTTGCAAATGTTCATACAAATTAC
>CAKUUG010000006.1 GCA_934692665.1 uncultured Candidatus Melainabacteria bacterium
GTATACACCTTTTCACTCATAATATCATGGGTACAATTCAAACAAAAGTTACAAAAACTTTATTCTTTATAATAATTAACAATTATTCAAAAAAGTTTGAAAATATAGAATATGAAGGTGTGTTTTTTATGAAGAATAAGACAATAATTTTTATAAAAAATAAAATCATAAATGATAAAACAACTTTGGATGTTTTGTCAAAATCAAAAAACAAAAAACTTGGATTAGATATGTCTTGTGTCGAAACGATTAATTCAAATTTGTTTGTTGAGAGCCTTTTATTAAACAAATTTAAACTCTTTAATTTGAAAAATGAAGTCTTGATTTATTTGTCTTTAATTCTGAAAGAAAACAATCTGAAATCTTATGTAAATGAGTTCGATTTTCAAGAAAACAAAAGAGAACTTGTAAGAAGAAAATTTTTCATTGCCTCAAGCACCTAAAATGAGCTAAAATATTTTTATGTTTTTAGCTGTAATATTACTATATTTAATTTCTTCATATTTGGTTGCTTGTGTTGCAAAAAATTTTCTTGTAATTTTTGTTTCGTTTTTTGCATTTGTTGTTTTGAATATGGAGATTTTGTCTTTGTTTAAAGCGATAAGTGTTAGTGGTATAGCAGTATTTTCTATTTTGAATTTGATTTTTTCGATTTTATTATTTAAATATAGAAAAGCTGAATTTTTAAAATTGAAGTTTGATTTTTTACGTTTTAAAAACGCTCTAAAACTGGACAAAAGTCTATTTTTTATGTTGTGTGCTTTTTTTGTTTTAATGGGTGTAACTTTGTTTTTGGCGTTGGTTATTCCTGTATTAGAGCCTGATAGTCAGACATATCACTTTATTCGAGCTTATGATTTTGTAAAATTTAAAAGCCTCAATCATTTTGAAATTAATGACATAAGAGCATTAATCATGCCTATTAATTCAGAAATTCTTTATGCTTTTTTGTATTTGTTCAAAAAAAATCTCTATGGATACGGCATTGTTTCATATTTTTCTTTTGTTGCTTTTGTTGTATCTTTTTGGCAAATTTTAGAAAAACTGAAATTTTGTTTTAGAAAAAGATTATTTGCGATTTTTATTTTTTCTTCTTTTGCATCTGTTATAGTGCAAATTCCTTCCCTGCAGACAGATATTGTTGTTGGAAGTTTGTTGAGCATTGCTTTTTGTTTGTTTTTAAATAAATCAAAAACTCTACTTTATTTTTCTTCTTTGGCTTTGGCTTTGGCAATGGGTGTAAAAAGCACAGGGGTTATGAGTTTGGTTGGTTTTTTTGCTTTGATAATTTCGTTTGAAAAGTTTGTTTTTAAAACAAAAAACTACAAAAAAATTCTAACTTTCGTTTTGTTTTTGACTGTTAATTTTTTGATTTTTTCTTCGTACAACTATATATTGAATTTTCTTCAATTTCACAATTTTTTGAGTAACCGCTGTGCTTTTGTAGGGCATAGTTTTTGGGGCGGAATAAAAGGCTATATTGCAAATTTGATTCATTTTTTGTTCCAAAGTCTTGATTTTACAGGGTTCAAATGGGGATATTATTTGAACAACAAAATTCTTGGCTTAAAAAATGCGGTTTTTGATTTTATTCATATCGAAAACACTCTAGGGTGCAATTGTGGACAAGAAAAAGTCAATATAATAACAGATGAACAGACGGTTGGTTTCGGAATATTGGGATTTTTTGTTTTTATTCCGATGATTGTTAAAAGTTTTTTTATTTTTTTCAAAAACAAAAGTAAAAAAGCAACCATTCTTTTTATTTTTGCTGTTGTGTTTTTGATTAATGTTTTGATTTTATCAAGAAGTATCGCATATTTGGTTTATTCTATACGATTTGTTATTGCTTTTGTTTGTTTATCGGCATCGATTCTTGTTTATTCTTATTCAAAAAAAGGAATATACAAAAAACTAATCGTGTTTTTCTGTTTGTTTTATATGTTTTTGCTTCCGTTTTGCATTAAAAGAATGCCTTTTTGGAGAGCTATCTATATTTTGAAATACAGAAACTTCAATATCGAAAAATTTACAAACGACTGTTACGAAAGCAGATACGTTGCTGTGTATGATAGCGGCTATGCAATATACAACACAATTGTCAAAAGATACCCAAACAAAAAAAACATAGCGATAATAAAAACCCTTGAATCTTCTATGTTGTATTTGACGACTTTAGAAAACGAAAATCGAAAAGTAGACTTTTTGACTGCGGGTTTGATTACAAAAGAAAAACTGAAAAAATACGACCTTATTATTTTGGAACAAGAAAAACAAGACGACAACATCTTCAACCCTGAAGATATCCAAGTAAAATACCAAAAACAAGGTGAAAATATTGTGTTTCCAAACAATAAAGAATTGAATTGTTTTTTTGAATATTTAGAAGATGACAGGCGAGATTTTAGTGAAGATGACGCTGTAGAGAGAACTTGTTTTACTTATTATTATTTTCAAAATATCAATGATTTCAAGTTGGATTACAAAGAAAATGCGAGCGACAAAAAGAATAAATTCTTAAAAACAAACAATATATTGAATATTTACTACTATGTAAACCAAATTAAGGATTAAAAAAGCACAGTTTTTTGTTATTATTGTAGAATGGATATTTTAGAAAAATATTTAAAAAACAATAGAAAAGTTGAAGTAGAAATAATCACCAAAGGCAAAACTTCTAAAATCTTCAAAACAGGTTTTTACAAACTTTTGGAAGACAAGTATGTCATCTACAAACCTCAAAATGATGAAAAATTTCATCCGGATGAAATATTGAAGGTGTTGGTTTATACGGATGCGGGGATTTTTGTTTTTGAGACAAAAATTATAACATTAAATTCAAAAATTATAGAAATTGAAAAACCAAAAAATTACACAACAATCCAAAGAAGAAAACTACTCAGGGCAGATATTTCTGTGCCTTTTGTTTTAAATAGAAAAAAATATTTCACAAAAAACATCTCAGGAAGCGGCTTTTCATTTTATTGTGATGAAATTTTGGATAAAAATCAAAATTTTGAAATCGAGCTTGTGTTTGTCGATAGAAAAATAACTTCTAAAATAAAAATAATTGAAATCAGAAAAAATCTGAAAAATAATCTTCCAAAATACCGATATAGCGTAAAATTGTTGTCGTTGAATAAAATAGACGAAAACTATATAATGAAAAAATGTATTGTAGATAACATACAGTCAGTAAATATATAAAAAAGGAAAAAAATGTACAAAAAACTTCTTACTGTGGGATTGTTAATAATGTTTTCGAGTTTAAGTCTTCCTGTATTTGCGTACAGTGAATGCATTGATGATGTTGAACATTTGTCGCAAGTGAAAAATGCCAAAATTGATTTGGTAAAAATCACGCAAACCGGAAATATTATTCAAAAAGAAAATTACCTAGAGGTTGTTTTTGCACAAAATTTTAATTCAAAATACTATAAAACCGGCGATTTTGTACAGTTTGTTTTCAATAATGATGTAAAAACAAATGAAGGAACTCTGCTTATTCCTTGCAATTCTTCTTTGATTGCACAGATTACTTGTATCGAAGAGCCAAAGTGGTTTTCAAGAAATGCAAAAGTCTATATGGAATTTACTCACATAGTTTTACCTGATAGTACAAATTTGCCTGTCGCATTGAAATTGGCAAAAAATAAAAAAGACTATTTCCAAGAAGGTGCAAAAGAAACAACGGGCAAGATTCTGGCTTATACTTTCTCTATTGGTGGTGTAGGTTCAGGACTTGGTGCGGCAATAGGTGTTGCAGCGGGTCATACGATAACAGGTTTGATTATCGGAGGTTCAGTTGGTGGCGGAGTCGGTTTGTTGTCGGGGATTGTTTCTCCGGGTTTGCATTACAAAGCAAAACAAGGCGAGAGAGTAATTTTGGAATTACAAGACAACCTAAAACTTCCAAATTAAAAACATATTCAACCCGACAATCACTGCATCGATGTTTGAGGCGTTTTGTTATCTATGCTTATCATTTTGTCGTAAAAGATGTTTCTGTCGCTATCGATGTATAGGTTTTTTATATATTTCCATATTTTTCCATTTTTAAAACCTATGGTTTTTTCAATAGAGCTGCTTCCATCTGCGTTTTCTTGACAATTTTTCATCAATTTCGATAATAACCCATTTTTAAAACCTGCCATTTTTTTACAAGACCAACTGCCATCCGCATTTTCTTGGTAATTTTTTTTGTATTCAAATGTTTTATTATTTTTGAAATTAAAATTAAAACATTTTTTCGATTTCATAGAACCATTATCAAGAAAATCTACATCACTATAAAAAGCCCGAAGTTTTCCATCTGTTGCTTCTATTCTTGTTTTTTCTCTAAAATTGTCTATAGTTAAAAAACCGGCATTCAAGGTGGATTTGCTGATTAAGGTTTCTCCATCTTCGCTGAATTTTTCAATAACTTTTGAACCATCTTTTGATTTTTTAACACTATTAAAGCTTTTTAAAATTTCATCTACTGTCTTTTGTCCAGCTTCTTGAATTTTGCTTCCTTCTTTTTGAATATTTTCTATATGTCCTTTGAAAGTAAATGCAACAATTCCGCTTGCCAAGACAAAACCCCCTACAATAGAAGCAAAAGCAACCAGAGATTTTTTGTTTTTTGGTTTTGATGACAATTCAAATTTGTCATTTTTTAAAAGTGGCGAATTTTGTTTCGTTTGTTGAATATTGGTTTGATTAGTTTGTTCTGCTATTTTTGTTTGAAGCAGAGGCGATATAGAATTTATCATATTTTCCTCGTAGAAATAGTACATCTATAAAACGCATAACATGATTTTTTTGCTAGCAAACGACAAAAATAGCTGCTAATAGAAAGCAGCTATTTTGTCTTTTACGATATTTGTTGAATTATTGAACTTTTGCTCTTTCTTCATCGGTAAGGCCTTTGATTGTTAAATTTACTCTACCTTTGTCATCGATTTTTTGAACTTTAACAACAACTTCTTGACCGATTGTTAAATGAGGCTCAATTGTTTCAATTCTTTCTTTGCAAACTTGTGAAATGTGAACCATTCCGTCTTTTCCGGGAGCTAATTCTACAAAAGCACCTATTGGGATGATTCTAACAACTTTACCTTTGCAAACCATACCAACTTCAGGTTTGAATGTTAAGTCTTTAATCATCTTTTTCGCAAGTTCTGCACCTTCTTTGTCATTTGATGTGATTGTGACTTTTCCGTCATCTTGAATATCAATTTCTGCACCTGTAGCATCAATTATGCTTCTAATCATTTTTCCGCCAGGGCCGATTACTGTTCCAATGTCTTCTGTTGGAATTGTCATAGACATTAATCTTGGAGCGTTTGGTGAAACTTCAGGACGAGGAGCTGAAATTACTTCTGCCATACAATCCATAATGTACAATCTGCCATCTTTTGCTTGTCCTAGGGCACGTCTTAGAGTTTCATTTGATATGCCTTTTATTTTCATATCCATTTGAAGAGCGGTAATACCTTCTCTGTTTCCTGTAACTTTGAAATCCATATCGCCCAAAAAGTCTTCAATACCTTGGATATCAGTAAGAACGATATCGCCATCGTCTTCGTGAATAAGACCCATTGCAACGCCGCCTATCATACATTTTACAGGAACGCCGGCATCCATTAATGCCATAGAAGAAGCACAAGTAGAACCCATAGAAGTTGAACCGTTTGATTCTAATACATCTGATGTTACTCTAATTGCATAAGGGAATTCTTCTTTTGAAGGCAATGCCGGAACATTAGCACGTTCTGCCAAATTTCCGTGACCAACTTCACGACGGCCAGGGCCACGAAGAGGTTTAACTTCTCCTACTGAAAATCCTGGGAAAATATATTTGTGCATATAATCTTTTGTTTTTATAGGATCAACACCGTCCAATTCTTGTGCCATTCCTGGGCCGGCTAAAGTTGCAACAGAAAGGATTTGTGTTTGACCACGAGTAAATACTGCACTACCATGAACAGTAGGCAATACACCAACTTCGCACCAAATTGGGCGAACTTCCCAAGTTTTTCTTCCATCGGCTCTAATGCCTTCGTTTTTAATCATTGCTCTCATAATTTTCTTTTCGAGAGTTTTGAATTCTTCTGCAACAAAATCTATGCCTGTTTCTTCAATCATTTTTGCGATAGGGTGTTCTTCGCCAAGTGCTTCAATTTTTTCTTTAACAGTTGTTTTAATTGCGTCTAATTTTTTGCTTCTTTCATCTCTGTCAAAAGTGTGATAAGCATCAACTACAGCATCATAAGCTGTTTCTTTGATAATAGAAGCAAGTTCAGATGTGTCGTAAGGATTAACAAATTCTTGTCTTTCTACTCCACATTCTTTTGCAAATTGAATTTGTGCTTCACATTGTTTTTTGATTTCTTTTTGTGCAAATTCAACAGCGTTCATAATATCATCTTCTGTAACAAATTTGCAGCCTGCTTCTACCATAATTACAGAATCCATTGTACCTGCAATTACGATATTCATATCTGATTTTAAGTCTTCAGAATGTGTTGGATTTGCTACGAATTGACCGTCAATTCTGCCTACTCTAACTGCACCAACCGGACCTTCGAACGGAGCACCTGAAATCATTAATGCAGTTGATGCACCAATGATAGAAAGGATATCCGGCTGTTGTTCTTCGTCATAAGCAAATAATTGAGAAACAATTTGGACATCATTTCTGTATCCTTTAGGCCACAAAGGTCTAATTGGTCTATCTATCAATCTTGATACCAAAATAGCTTTTTCAGAAGATTTTCCTTCTGTTCTTGTATATCCGCCAGGGATTTTGCCTATAGCTGACATTCTTTCTTCATAATCAATTAATAATGGGAAGAAATCTATACCAACACGAGGTTCTTTGCTTACTGTCGCATGGACAAACAACATTGTACCGTTACATTTTACTGTTACAGAAGAAGTTGCTTGTTTCGCATACTTTCCTGTTTCAATTTCTACGATTTTCCCACCAATCGTAAGTGTCATTTTTTTCGTTTCCGGTTTGTTAGACATCTTTTTCTTCTTTCTTTTTTACAAACATTTTTCCATATAAATTCTATAATAAACCCCGTTTTTTTTCAATTTTAACTTTTGTAACAAAGAATGGTTCAAAATCTAAAGTCTTTTGAAAAAATGCCGTTTAAATTACTACGAACGAAAGGATGCACAATGAAAGACGAAAACTTTATTTTTGAAGAAGCAGAGCTTGCAAGTTTATTAAAAAACCAAATTATCAAAGATACACAATCAATGGTAGAAGCTCAAGTTAGAGAAGATTTAAGTGGTTTTGAATATATTTCAAAAGCAAAACCTTTCATTTCTCCGATAATGACAATGGATAGAGATGAACTGATAAAATACATTGAATCCCACGAAATGACAGAATTGGAAAACTTATCAAGTATAGAGTTAAATCACATAGGTGATGTATTGGGCATTTGTCCCACATTGTTTATGGAAGGCTTGGAATAGCAACAACTTTTTTTATTTTTTAAAGCGAAGAAAATTTCTTCGCTTTTATTTTTACAAAATATTAAAAAAGAGTAATAAATCCCTTTTTTTGCTAAGATAAAATAAAGGGGTTAGAAAATGGATAAAAGAGCGTTATTTATTACTTTTGAAGGGGCTGACGGCTGTGGAAAAACAACACAAGTCGAATTGGTCAAAAAATATTTGGAAGAAAAAAACATAAAATCAATCACAACTCTAGAACCCGGAGGATGTGATATAGGGGTAGAGTTGAGACAAATTCTGCTTCATCACAAAGGCTATGTTGCTGATATGGCGGAGTTGTTGATGTATTTGGCAGATAGAAGCCAACATGTTGAAACGGTTATCTTAAAAAATATCAAAAACAACACTACTGTCTTGTGCGACAGATATATTGATTCAACTGTCGCATACCAAGGGTATGCAAGAGGCTTGGATATAGAAAATATAGAAAAACTGAACTCTATTGCAACAAAAGGTTTATTGCCTGATATTACCTTTTTGCTCGATGTAGATACCGAAATTGCTCAAACCAGAGTAGGCAAAAACAAAGACAGAATGGAAAAAGAAGGAATTATCTTTCACCAAAAAGTAAGAAACGGTTATTTGGAATTAGCCAAAAAGAACAATAAAAGAATAAAAGTAATCAATGCTAATCTTTCTATTGAAGAAGTTTTTTCTCAAATAAAAGAAATTTTGGACAAATACTATGTATAAAAAATTCTTGCTTTCAATATTCCTTCTTGGTGCAAATTCTGTGTTTGCAAGCTATTTGTGGGATATTAACGTAGGAGTAAGTGAGTTTTTTAAGGGAAATTTTAATTATTCAAAAAATTTCTTTTTAACATATCTAAAATCAAACCCAAATGACGAAAACGGGTACTGGTGGCTTGCAAAGTCTTATCAGAATTTGGGTGATGAAGAAAATTCCAATCTAAATTTTGAAAAATCGTATCTTTCTACTTTTTCTAAAAAAGAATTGGAAAAAATAAACTTCAACTCAAAAGAAACCTCGAATATAGAAGATTACTTCGATATGGCGGTTGAGTATTTTAGCAATGCAAACTACAAAGAAGCTGATTTTTATGCTGATATGATGCTAAAATTGGACAAAAAATCGGCAAGCGCATATTTTATTAAAGCAAAAATTGCAAAAACTCTAAAAAACGATACAGAAGCAAAGAAATATCTGGAACAAGCAATTATTTTTAATAATGATATTTTGAATACAAATCTTGCAAAAACATTAAAAATTGCAACAGTTCCTTCGACAACGAAAGAAATGTACAAATTTAATGCGATTGAATTTTATTACAAAGGTGAATTGAAAGATTCTATTATAAATGCAAAAAAATACATAGAAATCGACAAAAACATAGATATGATTAATTTTTTGATTAATTTGTACATAAAAAGCAACGATATTTACCAAGCAAAAAATCTTATTGAAAGCAGCAAAAACGCAAATATTGCAAATATTCAAACATATATATACGAAAGTCAAATAACAATTGATGAAGAAAAAAAAGAAAAAATTCTAAAAGAAGCCTACAAAATAAATCCAAATAATCCGGATGTATTGTTGAATTTGGGAAATTTGTATTTAAAAAGAGAAGATTTCAACAATTCGCTAAAATACTTTGAAATCTTGACTTTGGTAAACAGTGAAATGTATGAAGCATATTTTGGTTATGCTTTTTCTTTGTTAAAATTGAACAAAACTCAAGAAGCCTTGAATTTTGTGAGAAAAATGCACAAAAAAAATCCTTCTTCCGGTGAAAATTTATTTTTGCTTTCTTTGGTTGCACAAAACCAAAATAGTTATATTGAAGCGATAGAATATTTGGATGAAGCTCTTCAAAAGGACGAAAATGCAAATTATTATTTTGAAAAAGCAAAAATATATTATCTACTAAAAAACTACGAAAAATCGCTCGAGAATTTAAAATCTGTATCTAAAGCGAATAACGGCTCTATTAATGAAAAAGAGGTTGATGAATATTTTGTAAAGAATTATTTAAAATTAAACAAATTTAAAGAAGCGGAAAATTTACTTTTTTATAACACAAAGCTTGACAAAAACAGAATTATGTATAAATATTATTTATATAATTTATGTAAATTTGATGATAACAATTCTACTACTTGTCAAAAAACTTTCAAATTGCCAAAACCAATGTCTCTCGAGAACTATATCGATATTTCAGAGATTTTACTTGATAAAAACAGTTTAAAAGAAGCAGAAAAAATTTTGACGGCTGGTTTAAAAAAATATCCAAATTCCCACCAACTACTCCAAGCAAAAAACAAAATTGATTATTATCAAAAAGAACATTAGATTATTATATTGCCCAGTCGGGTAATGTACTGTTGATGTTTTGTCTAATAAGATTGTATTTGTTATTAAGTAGGACAAAGGTGATATGGAACTTGTTACAATTTATATTGTGAGTAATTACCTTTTGGCAAGAGTTGTAGGAAAAAGATGTTTTTGTTCTTACAACAGCTACAAGATAATAGGCGACTTCAGGGATGTTTTTACTTGTTACGAAGGAATGAAAATTGCCCCTGCTGATATGGTCATAATTGAGAGCGATTTGTTCGATTTTCAAGAAATAGAAATCATAAAAGCAATCAAAGACGAATTTCCATCAACAAAAATTATCGTAAAAACCTCCCCAAAGAGCAAAGAAAAAACACTTTTTATCCTTTCTTGCGGGATAAATGGTTATATCGTAGATAGTGATATAGAAATACAAAAAGTAATGGAAGTTGCTTCAAAAGGCGGCTTCTGGCTCGATGTAAGTATCGCAAGATACCTGTTTAATTCTCTATCAGATATAAATACCCAAGCAACTGAAAAAATAAAAGAAAATAAACGCCTAAAAAATAGTCTGACTCAACGAGAACTGGAGGTTTTAAAATTGATTACAGAAGGAAAAACAAATTCCCAAATAGCACAAGAAATTATTGTTTCAACAAATACTGCAAAAGCCCATGTGGGAAGTATTTTAAGCAAATTATCAGTAAACGACAGAGTACAAGCTGCTGTTAAGGCAGTAAAAGCTAATTTATTCTAGGGTGAAAATGTTATTTCAAAAAAAAGTTAAGACACTGTTTTTTAAAAAGTATAAAAAACAGATATTTCGTTTAAAAAGCAGATACAAAAATTCTTTCAAAGAAGAAAAAAATAGGCTTATCTGTATCTTAAACCATGATATAAAAACGCCTCTTTTGGCACAAATTCAAGCAGTTAAGATGATTCTTGACAAAAAGTTTGGTGATGTAAATAATGACCAAAGAGAAATTTTAACAGAAATTTTGAATTCTAACAACTTTATGCTGGGGGTTGTTTCTAACGCTTTATTTTTAATGCGATATGAAAATGAAAAACCAAAACTAAAGTTGGAAAAAATCAACATTAATGATGAAATTTTTACTTGTATTGAGATGATTAAGGGTTATGCAGATATAAAAACCCAAAACATAATACTAAGGACAAAAAACAACGTAAAAATTACAGCAGACAAAATCCTAATCCAAAAAATAATTCTTAATCTTTTGACAACTGCGATAGACAATGGTTTTGAGCATAGCGATATCGAAGTTATTTTAAAAGAAAATAGAAAAGAAATTACTTTCCAAGCAAAAAGTAAATCTGTTTATATGACAAAAGACAAGCTTCTCAGTCTTTTTCAAGAAAAAAAGAGCCTGTCTGATTTTAATCAATTGGGCATGAGTTTGAATTTGAATATTGCAGAAAAATTGATAAAAGCTCACAAATGGGACATAATTATAAAATCAAAAAAAGACAACTCTTCTATTTTTGGTTTTGTTGCAAAAAAATAATTTTTTCTTGCTTTGTTCTGATATAATCTTTTTATGTTTGGAAAAATAAAGGATTTCTTAAAGTCTGTTTTAAGGTTTTTATATACAAATAAATGTATAATTTGCAATCAAAACAGCGAAGATTATATTTGTAAAAATTGCAAAAAAGAAATTAATTTCTTATCTTTATTTCCGACAAAAATCTACAAAAAAACTCCGATATATTGTGCTTCTGTATATAAAACAGTAATCAAAAAACTAATCAAAAGCCTGAAATTTTACAGAAAAAAATATGCATATATTCCTCTGGCTCAAATTCTTTTTGATTATTATACAAAATTGAAATTAAAAAAAGATTTTGTGATAGTTTTTCCTCCAACATTTTTTTCTAAAAATACAAGACGAGGTTACTGCCATATGGAATTGATTGCAAAAGAATTTGCAAGATTGACAAATTTCAAATTAGAAAAAAAATTAATCAAGAAAACAAAATACACAAAACCGCAATATACTTCTAAAAATAGAAAAAAGAACATCGAAAACAGCTACATAGTGAATAAAAAACTGATTCAAAAATACAAAAATTCTCCGATTTTGATTTTGGACGATATTACAACATCGGGAGCTACGATAGAAACACTCATTGATATTTTGATTTCGGCAGGAATAGAAGATATAACTTCTCTTGTTATTGCAAAGGCAGGCAAATGATACCGGATAATAATTTTATTTGTTATGAATATGAAAAAAATCTCTACACCCCAAAACCCGTAATCCAAAGCGGTGCAAAAGACGGCGATGTAAAAGAAGACAAATATTCGTTTAATAAAAACAATATGGCGTTGCTTTTGTTAGAAGAAGATATAACAAATTCAGAAGGCTATGGGCTAAAAAAAGGATTTTACAATGTTATTTGTGACAAATATATGGATTTTTTACTTATTATTCAAAGTGGAAAAATCAAAGCGAAAGTTCCCGTTATTCAAACAAAATTAATCGAAAGCATTAATCCTGTCCAATTTAAGCCCAAAAAAATGAGCTACAAAAAATTTCAAAAAGAAGAAGAAAAAAACTATAGAAAATACCTAAATGGTACAAATCCTTCTGAACTCGAGATAAAAACCGTACAAATACAGCATCTGAATGAAGAAAATTCTTACATAATAATATACAATACAGGAAGCATGGAACTAACGGGCATAATAAAATTTTAAATTATCAACCAAAAGATTGATTTTTTGAACTGCTGTCTGTGGTATTTTTTAGAAGAAGATAAGTGTATTAGAAGAACGGAAAAGAAAGGCAAAAATAATGCAAAAAATTTCTCCCCTAAAGTCAAGCATTGAGGCTTTCAATAAATTTAGAGCTTTAAGAAGCAATAAAACTGACAAAACAAATGAAACAGTACAAAATAATTCAGCTGCTCAAACAAACCCATTTGGTATTACTTTTAAAGGTAATATGATTCAAATGGATGTTTTTGAATCATCTAAAACAGAAAAAGCAGATGAATCAAAAACAAACTCTACAATCCAAGAAAAATTGCAAAATACAGGTAAACTCCTAGCTTCTGCTTGGGTTGGAACAATGAACAAATTTTCATCTTTAAAAACAAATGTAGTTGCATTTGGAAATAAAATTAAAGATAACGTAGTTTCTGCCGGTAAAAAAATCCAAGAAATCGGAAACACTGAAATAAAATTCGAAAATCCATTCAAATACAATGTTTCTTATTTGCAAAATCAGCCGGTTAGTGATTTAAGAAGCATGCTAACGAACGAATTACAAGGAGCGAATTAATGAACAGCAGAAGAGTAAAAAACATTATTGAAGCATTAGGAAAACACAAAGATGCTGAATCAACACAAGTTTTAAACGAGCTTGGTACAAATTGTCCGATTGATGAAGTTAGAGAATTGACAAGCAAAGCGTTAATCAGAAAAAACACCCATGACGCACTTGAAATCATGATTGTTAACAAAGGAAAAGGTATAAATGATTTGTCGGCTAGAGTTGCTATGTGTGCAATTAATGAACTTCTTGCACTAAAAGACAAACAAGAAGCAATTAAAATTTTAGATGACACAATTAATATGCATTCTGAAAAAGAAGTACAAGATACTGCTCGTTCAGTAAAAGCACTTATGTCATTTAGTTCTTAGTCGAAACTTGGCTTTAATATAATACATTTATCAAATAAAACCCAAAAGAATATTTTGGGTTTTTTGTTGTTCAAATTTATATTGACAAGTTTTAAAAAAAGTCTATAATCATGAGATATAAAACGTGGAGGTGAATTATGATAAATAACAATTTTTTCTCAACACAACAGTTTAATCGTTATAAACAACAACAATATTCAAAAATTTACCAGCACGAACTAGCCCACAAGACAACAGCAGGATCATTAGCAGCAGGTTCTATTGTAATTGAAAAAGACAAAGATGGAATTCCTGTTGCAGGTCATGTTGAAGTGAAAATGCCATCTGTAGACTACAACAATCCTGATAAAACAATAAAAGAAGCCACAACAGTTATAAATTCCGCCCTTGCTCCGGATGAGCCATCAACTCAAGATTTGAAAGTAGCAGGTGAAGCAAGGGGAATTTTGGCTGATGCTAAACAAGTTAAAAATCAAAATGGCGAATGCGGTCAAAGATTGAATTTTATTGCATAAATTTTAAAATATTAATCTAAAAAAAAGTGGAGAATGATTTCTCCACTTTTTATTTATTTTATTTATCTCTAACTTCAAATGATATTTCCCAATCGTCGTTATTTGTTTGGGGTTCTTTTTTAACTTCCGGTTTGATTGGAGGAGCTATAACGGGTTGAACTTTGGGAAGCTCTTCTTTTGGTCCTTCTTCTTTTATTTCTTCAAAAACAAGGTTTGCTTTTTTTTCTTTTTCTTCTTGTTCTATTTTTCTTTGTTGCTCTTCTTGAAGTTTTTTTATTTTTTCTAAACCTTCTGTATCGACACCAATAAATCTTGCGTCAAACTGTGCTTTTGTCGTATAGTCTTCTACTTTTTCGATTTTGTATTCTTGGTATTTGTTGTTTTCTTTTAGAGGAATTTCGTTTAGAGTTTTATCTTTTAATTCTTTTAAAGATATATCTTTAACGTCGGCCTCTTCAATAGGTAACCAGAAACCAAATGTTGAGCCTTCGTTTAATTTTGAACGAACAAAAACTTTTCCTTGGTGGTGTTTTTCTATAGTAACTTTTACCAAGTGAAGTCCCAAACCCGTACCTTTTACTGTGTGGACTTGATTTTCGATTCTGTAAAATCTTTCAAAAATCATTTTTTGATGTTCAGGAGCAATTCCGATGCCGTTATCTTCGACAGTAACTTCCAGATATCTGGGATCACGTGCTATTTCTGCTCTGATTTTTATTCTAGAATCATTAGGCGAGTATTTTATAGCATTTGTAATTAAATTGCTCACTACTCTTTCGATTGCTTGAGCGTTGTATGAAACTTTTGGTAAATTTTCTTCTTTTATTACAGTGATTAAAATATTTTTTTCATCAGCAAGAACCTTGTGACTTTGAGCAATTTTGTCTATAGTTGATGTTATATCTTGTTTTTCTTTTTCCAAAACAGTATCAGACTGCAATTTTGAAAAATCAAGAATATCATTTACCATTTTGTTCAAGCGTATTACTTCTTGATTTATTGTGCCTATAAATTCTTTTTGTTCTTCAAAATTGAATTCGTTTCCATAATTGTACAAAGTATCCGCATAAGAGCTCAAAATCGTGACAGGAGTTCTTAGTTCGTGAGAAACGTTAGAAATGAAGTCATTTTTCAATCTGTCAACTTCAGCTTCTTTTGTGATATCAATCAAAACGATAATATAGCCTAAATAATCATGCATTTTTGAATACATTGGAGATATTACTGATTTTATGACACGTTTGTCTACATCGACATTAAATTCTAATGGTTTCTTTTCGATGACATCAAGCGGCGTGTTTTTGAATATTGCAATTTTGTCTTTGAAACACAATTCTCCGGTTGAATCGCAGTATTTTTGGATAGATGTGTTTAGTATTTCGCTTTCTGTAGTATTTAAGATTTTTGTTGCAGTAGAATTTACAATCGTAATTTTGTCATAATTGTCACAAACTACAACACCGTTTGCAATACTCAATAATACTGCTTCCAGCTTGTTTCTTTCTAAAGTTAATTGGTCAACATTTTGTTCTTCGTAATTGTGAAGTTTTTTTGACATATCATTAAAAGCATCAAAAAGCTCTTTTATTTCACCTGATGCTTGGTTGTAATCCAAAACTGTTCCGAATTTTCCGTTTTCAATTTCTTTTACACCATGATGAAGCAAGGTTAATTCTCTTCTTGTTAATAGTGCATTTCCCAAAATAACAAGCGTAAACACTAACCAAACAAAGCTAAACACTGTAACCATAGATTTTTTGGTTGTTTGGGTGACATTTTTAGCCAAATCGGCTGACAAACCAACTTCTACAACACCTACAACTTTTCCATTTTGGTCTATCATTGGCGAAGATATGTTCGTGTCAGCTTTTGTTGCACGTTTTGAATATGTTTCTATTGTTGAATAAATTACTTCGCCGAGTTTGTTTTTGAATGTGATATATGAAATATCGTTTGTAGAAGATAGAATTGAATTTACATGAGCTTTTACAAATGCTGAAGCATTTGTCGAATGTGCAATTTCGTAATTTTGCACTGCAAGTGTCTTTGTCAAAAGTTGTCCGAAACTTCTGTAACTTTCGTCTAATTCTACCTTTATTTTGTTTACTGCCCAAAATGCAATGAGGACTATAGAAATGGTGGAAACAACAAGTGCTGAGATTATCAGCTTGTTTTGAACAGTCAAATCAATATTAAATTTTTTCTTCATAACAAAATTGTAACATAATTTAATTTTTTCATATATACTAAAAATATGAAAAACGACAAAAAACCACAAGAAAAATTAATTTCATCAAATAAAAAAGCGTATTTTGATTTTCTTTTGTTTGACAAATACACAGCAGGTATTGTGCTTTTGGGAACAGAAATAAAGTCAATCAGAAAAAACGGTGCAAATCTAAAAGATAGCTTTGTTAGAATAACAGACAATCTGGAAGCCGTTTTGAATAATTGTCACATTTCTCCTTATGAATTTGGCAATATATACAACCATGAACCCAGACGTGAGAGAAAACTTCTTTTAAATAAAAAAGAAATTTTAAAAATCTTAAACAAAATAAAACAAGGCGGATATACTGTCGTTCCGACGAAAATGTTTTTTGAAGGTCGTTATGTAAAAGTTGAAATTGCTCTTGCAAAAGGTAAAAAACTATACGACAAAAGAGAAGCTTTGAAGAAAAATGATATAAAAAGAGAAATTGAAAGAAGCAGATACTGATTTTTTATGAAGACATTGTATTTTTTAGGTCCAAAAGGCACATATTCAGAAATTGCTGCAAAAAAAATTTCTGAAATACTAGATAACAAAACAGAATTGAAAGAAATTTCAACAATAAAAAAAGTTGCGACTTTAACAAACGAAAATCCTGATACTTTTGGTGTTTTGCCGATTGAAAATTCGATAGAAGGAATTGTTCGTCCAACTGTCGATAGTTTGTATGATTTGGATATAAAAATACAAGCACAAATCAATGTGAAAATCGAACACTGCTTGATTTCAAAAACAAAAGACAAATCAAAAATCAAACACATAATCTCCCATCCGCAAGCTCTTGCACAAGCGAGCCAATACATTTTAAACAATTTTGATGAAAACATTGACCTCATCAATGCTCATTCGACAGCTGATGCCGGAAATTTTTTGTTAAATAAAGACGATAGCTATGCAGCAATTGCTTCTTACAATTTGTGTTGTGATTTGGGTTTAAATTTGATTGACAAAAATATAGGTGACATAAAAGAAAACAAAACTCGTTTTGTACTTGTTTCATTGAATAAAATTGACTTTGGCAAAAAAGATGAAAGAACTTCTATTGTTTTCAACACAAAAAACGAGTCCGGAGCTTTGCTTAAAATTTTAGAAATATTTAAAAAATACAATTTAAATTTGGTTTATTTGGAATCAAGACCATCAAAGAAGGTTTTTGGAGAGTATAATTTTTTTGTTGATATAGACAAAGGCAAAGACGAGATTGTTTTTGCACTGGATGAAATCAAAAACGAATGCAATTTTTACAAATTTTTGGGGTCTTATCCTATATTTTAAAAATTATTTTGCAATGAGAGTTTTTGCAAAAGCGATTGTTTTTTCACTCACTTCGCCACTGGCCAATTGAGCCAAGGCTTTTAGTTTTTCTTCTTCATTTAAGATTTTTATTTCGATGTCGGTTGTATTGTTGTGAGATTTGTTTATCCAAATAAAATTGTCTGCTTTGGCACAGATAATTGGTTGGTGTGTGATACAGATGATTTGTGTAGATTTTGAAAGTTCTAGAATGTTGTTTGCAACAGAGTTTGATGTGATGCCGGAAATTCCTGTATCAATTTCGTCAAATACTACAGTTCCAACTTTGTCACATATTGCAAAAATGGATTTCAGTGCAAGCATTACTCTGGATATTTCACCACCGGAAGCGACTTTTGATAGCGGCATCGGAGATTGGTTTTTGTTTGTTGAAATTAAAAATTCTACACTGTCAATGCCATTTTCTGTTTTTGAAGTTTCTTTTATTGATATTTCAAATTTTGCTTCTTTCAATTCAAGATTGATTAATTTTTCAACAATTGAAGAAGTGAGCTCTTTTGCGTTTTCTTTTCTGTATTCACTTATTCTTTTTGCCAAAACATCAACAATAGACAATATTTCTTTGAATTTTTTTTCTAAAACTTCGGGATTGTTTTCTGTTGTTGTTAATTCGTTGTATCTTTTTTGAATTTTTTCTCTTTCAAAATCCAAATCATTTCCATATTTTCTTTTTAGTTTTTGAATCAAAGAAATTCTTTCGTTGATTTCATCTATTCTGATTGGATTTACATCTAATGAATAAGAGTAGTCTTTTAGAGCGTTTGCACAGTCTTTTAAGTTTTCAAAAGCATCAAAAAGGACATTATTTGTTTCTTCTAGGGATTTGTCTATCGAAGTTAGGTTTGAAATAGTGTATTTTATTTTTCCTAAAGCCTCTACAATGGAAGAATTGTCCCCATAAAGAGCATAATATGCACTATAAGTATTTTCTTTTAATTCTTGTGCATTCGATAGAATATCGAGTTCAGAAGACAAATTTTCTTCTTCGTTTTCTTGGACTGCAGCATCATCAAGTTCTTTTAGTTGAAATTCCAAAAATTCTATTTCTTTTTGATTTGTTTCAAGATTTTCTTTTAAAAGATTAAGTTTTTTTTCTAAATCTTTGTATTCAAAATAAGTTTCTTTGTAACTTTTCAAAAGTTCAACAAACTCCGGACTTTTTTTGATTATGTATTCATCGAGCAACTTGATGTGGTTTTTTGGTTGTATATAAGAATATGTTTGATGTTGAGAATGAATGTCAACGAGTTTTTCTCTCAAGGTTTTTATTTCGTCCAGGCTAACCATTTCGCCATTTAGTCGAAATTTTGAAGAAGTTTGCATTTGTCTTGAAATTATGGTTTCTTCTTTATCTTTGTCTTCAAAAGTCGCTTCTATATAACAAGGTTTTTCTTTATCAAGAAGCATTTCTTTTGTAATTTTTGCTCCCAAAACACAGTCAAGAGCTTTTATTATGATACTTTTTCCGGCTCCGGTTTCTCCGCACAATACATTGAAGCCTTTTGTAAAATTAAGCTCAGCTTGGTTTAGTAATATAAAATTTTTAATTAACAGTGATTTTAGCATAGTTTATTTTTCGGGTGGAACGGCCCAGTGGAGTTTTTCTTTTAAAATATCATAAAATTTGTTTTTGTTGTGATTCAAAATGAGTAATTTTGCACAGTTTTTGTTTTTTTGAATTGTGATTTCATTTTTCACAATTTTGTCAACTTGTCCGTCATAAGAAACATTCAAGTCTTGGTTTTTTTCGTGAGTTTTGATTTTTATTGTTTCACAAGCAGGAACAACGATAGGACGGGCATTTAGCGTGTGTGCACAAATCGGAATAATCAAAAAACAATTCAATTTTGGACAAACAATAGGTCCTCCTGCAGACAATGAATATGCTGTAGAACCCGTAGGGGTGGAAACTATTATGCCATCTGCAACATAAGAACAAATAATTTTGTCATTAATAAAAAGGTCAAAAGTAGAACTTCTTGCACAAGTTGCACCTTTTACGACAATGTCATTAAGTGCTGTAGAGTCGTTTGCTTCCAGCATAAGACGGTCTTCGTATTTGAAATCGGAATTTTTTAGTTTTTGTATTACGTTATCGATTTCGTTTGGTTTTGCTTGTGCCAAATATCCCAGTCTGCCAACATTAAAACCTAAAATTGGGATATCAAATTCACAAAAAAATCTGGAACATTTCAAAAAAGTCCCATCTCCACCGATTGCAATAGCCAAATCAACGCTCTCTTCCATATCAGAAATCTCTAGCAATTTTGAATTTTCGAGTTTTTGATTTAGCAATTTTGCAATTTTAATAGAGTCTTCTATATCTTTGTTAAAAATTATTCCGATTTTTTTAAAAACCTTTTGCATAGCTAAATTTTACAAGAAAATCTCACAAAATGAAAGAATTTTTTGTGTTATTATGTCATTGTAATTTCTTTTAAAAATAGGGTAGCTTTTATGAAAAAAATATTTTTAATTTTTTGTTTATTATTGAATTTTTCTGTATTTGCGTATGACAACAATTATTCTGTTTCAACAACTTTGCAGAACAATCAAAAAACAGTTTTTGAAAACAATGAAAACAACATTCAAAATGCTCTAAGAAATATTCAATTTAATAACGACGATTATATAAAAATTACAGGAAAAATCACAAAAGATGGAAGGCTTTCTAATTTTAAAGTTGAACAATCAAACATTGACGATATTAAAACAAATTTAATTTTAGATAAATTAAAATTAGTATCAAATATATATTCTCCAAATTTTGATGAATTCAAATTGTACTTGTTTTCAAAACCAAAATACCAAAACGATTCAGAAGCAATTGTTTCTTTTGATTTAACAAATGAAGAAAAAGAAGCTGTACTTTTAGCTAACAAAAGAAAAATTAAAAACTACTATCAAGACATATACTACAATAGAAGCTATATAAAATGGATAGGGCTTGTTCAAAAATACAAAATAAACAAACAAGTTTCTCTTAAAATAAAAATCGACAAAAATGGGAATTTGTTGTCTTCTAAAATAATAAAATCCTCGAATAATGTTGTTTTTGACAACGAAATACAAAATATTGTAAAAAATGCTTCACCGTTTTCTAAAATTAGTATAGAAAATGTCGATGTTTTGGATATTGTTCTTGATTTTAACAAACAAAGCTTAATCTCAAACAAAATCGCAAGCAATTTTGACGATACTTTTCCTTATGGGTTTGATGGAATAGCAAGAGTGATTTTGAACTATAAAGGTAACATTACAGCAGCCGAAATAGTTTCTTCATCAAAAAACGAAGAAATAGATAAACAAATAATTGCTTCTTTAAACAAAACAAAAAACTTTTTTGAAACAATAAAATTTGATGATAAAATGCCGTTTGTTAAATACATCACGTTTCGTCAAAGAATAATAGGCAATGCTCCTGTGCTTCAAATCAACTATTTTTCTTTAGGTGATGATATAAATCCAAAAGAACAAGAAATTGTTGCTTATATAAACAAACTCGATTATTTGGTAAAAAGAAACTGGACGCCTTTTGAAAGTAAAAGAAATTATTCAATAACTGCAATGTTTGTTGTATCGAAAAATGGAAAAGTTCAAAATTCAATAATTACAAAATCTTCTGATATAAAAGAAGCAGATGATAGTGTATTGTCTGCAATAAATTCGGCAATTTTGCCTGATATTCCGGATGATTTGAATAATAATTTCATTCCTGTTGAAATGACGTTTGATTTCGGCATAAATCCGGAAATAAATCCTATATTGAAAGACCTGTACTACTCAAAATACAATAAAAAATAAAATGAAAAACATTAATCTGAAAGATATAAAAGTAATTCAAGCACCGCTAGCAGGCATTTCTGATGTTGTGTATCGGGGAATGATTCGAAAATATGGTTCAAAATGTCTGATGACAACTGAAATGCTTTCATCAGAAATGCTCTGTAATAATCCAAATATTGAAAAGCAAAGAATTTTAAAATTTGAAGATTTTGAATATCCTCTTGCTTTTCAACTTGTAGGTCACAAAATCGACAAAATGACACAAGCTGCAAAAATCGTCAGTCCTATTGCTTCTATGATAGATATAAATTGTGGTTGTCCTGTAAAAAAAGTTGTCGTATCGGGTGACGGCTCTGCTATGATGAAAACTCCGGAACTTGCTTTTGATATTGTAAAATCAATAAAAGACGCAACGGGTTTGATGGTGAGCGTAAAATTTCGCCTAGGCTGGACAGCGAATGAAGAAAATTATCTCGAATTTGGCAAAAAAATGGAAGAAGCGGGGGCCGATTTTGTAACGCTCCATGGAAGAACACGCTCTCAGATGTATCAAGGAGTTTCTGATTGGAGCAAAATTAAGCTATTGAAACAAGAACTAAAAATCCCTGTTTTTGCAAATGGCGACATAAAAACAATAGACGACGCAAAAAATTGCCTAGAACTGACAAAATGCGATGGAGTTTCTATCGGACGAGGTATTATGGGTGATTTTACTTTGCCATATAGGATAGAAAAATACATCAAAGATGGAACAGTAATAAAAGAGCCTGATTTGAAAAATAAAATTGAAATGCTAAAAGAACATCTAAAACAAGAAGTCGAATTGATGGGCGAAATCAATGGTGTAAAGTTTATGAGAAAGTTTTTCAACTATTACATTTCTTCTGTCCGAAATGCTTCAAAATACAGATGTTTGTTGGTAACATTAGAAACTCAAAAAGAAATAATTGATGTTTTAGATGAAATATTACGTTTACATAATCTTGACAGTTGATAACACGTTTTATACAGGCATAACAACTGATGTTTTAAGACGTTTTGAAGAACATAAAACGTCAATTAAAGGTGCAAAATATACAAAATCCCACCCGCCAAAAGAAATCGTTTTTTTAAAAGAGTTTGAAGATAAATCCGCTGCTTCTAAAGAAGAATACAGAATTAAAAAAACGTTAACAAAAAAACAAAAAACCGTTTTAATTGAAGAAAATTCAACCAAAACGGAATTTTTGCTTAAAAATTTGTTAATTAATCAACAAAAATAGTTTGTTCTCTATCAGGACCGACACTTATTATTGTGATTTTTATTCCCAATAGTTCTTCTAGACGTTTTAGATAGTTTTTTGCCTCTAGTGGAAGTTCTTCGTAGTTTTTGCATTTTGTAATATCTGTCATCCAACCTTTGTGGGTTTCGTATACAGGTTCAAAATCTTGATGAGTATAAACATCAGTAGGATAAGAAGAAACAACCTCACCGGTTTTTTTGTTTTTGTAAGATGTTGCGATTTTAATTTCTTCAAAATTATCCAAAACATCCAATTTTGTAAGTGCGATTTCTGTTAAACCGCCGACTAAAACAGCATATTTTGCACCAACAACATCAAACCAGCCGCATCTTCTGGCTCTTCCTGTCGTAACGCCAAATTCTCCCCCAACTGTGCGGAGTTTTTCGCCTGTTTCGTCATTTAATTCTGTGATAAAAGCACCTTCCCCGACACGAGTCATATAAGCTTTGAAAACGCCAATCGCTCTATCTATTACAACAGCTCCCATAGAGCCGCCTGTAGCTGCTCCGCCTGCAATAGGATTTGAAGAAGTTACATACGGATATGTGCCATAATCAACATCGAGCATTACACCTTGAGCACCTTCAAACAAAATTGAGGAGTTGTTTCTATGATATAGAAGATTTTTTTGCCACTCAAAATCAACATAAGGAGCAAAAATTTGTCTGTAATTTTCGCATTCTTCTAAAACTTCTTCTTTTGTATAAGGTTTCAAGTTGTAAACAAATTCTAATTCTTTGTTTTTCTTTGCCAAAATTATATCAAGCTTTTTCGACAGAGTTTCTTTATTAAACAAATCTTCGACTCTAATGCCACAACGAGCATATTTGTCTGTATAAGTAGGGCCGATACCCTTTTTTGTTGTTCCGATTTTATTTTGGCCAAGAGAATTTTCGCTATAGCCATCAATATCTGTATGATATTTCATAGTAACATGAGCTAATGGCGAGATTTTCAGATATTTTTCAAAATGGCTTCTTTCTACTCCTTGGGCTATTATGTCTTCGATTTCTTTTTTTAAGTCATCAGGTTTTATAACACATCCTGCACCTATCATACAGATTTTATTTTCGTACAAAATACCTGATGGAACTAGGTGAAAAGCGTATTTTTTGTTTTCGACAACGACAGTGTGTCCGGCATTTGAACCACCTTGAAAACGAGTAATGAAATCAGCGTTCATTGCCAACAAATCAGTGATTTTCGCTTTTCCTTCATCTCCAAACTGTGCCCCCACTACGACTGTGTTTTTCATTTTTGTCCCCTTGTTTTGTTACAACATATATTGTACAACAAAATTTTTATACAAAATAAAAAACCTTTCACGTTTGGTTTGCGAAAGGAATAAAATGGGCTTTTGATATCCTGTTAAAATGTTTTACTCTTGTATATATAAAGTATATGCTTTTTAAAATATTGATAAAAAAGAAGCAATTTTCTTAACAAAACTTTATAAAATACTAAAAAACCACGATATAGAGGGATTTTAAAGTATGAAGAAATATTAAGAAGCACACCGAAAAACAAAACTCGTCTTAACATTTCTTTATAAAACACTTGAATTCCATGTTTACATCTGATATATTAAAGATATCAATCGTATATCTAGTCAAGAAGTTAGTTAGTGTTTATAAAGGCGTTTATTTATGAAAAATTGTGAAAAAAAATTTGAAAATGAAGTTGAATTGATTTTAAAAGCAAAAGAAGGCAATGTCGAAGCAAGAAATATTTTGATTGAAAAAAATCTTCCTTTAATTCAAAAAATTGCGACAAAATCAATCAAATCCGATGTTTTGACAACAAATGACCTTGTTCAAGAAGGTATCTTCGGACTTGTTGTTGCAATAGAAAAATTTAATCCCAATTTGGGTTTTAAATTTGCAACTTATGCTTCTTGGTGGATTAAACAATCAATGTACAAGGCAATTTCTGAACAGTCTTATGCGTATAATATCCCTGTTTATATTCAAGAAACTCTTTCTCGCTACAAAAAAACAAAACAACAAATGGAACAACAAGATACAAACGTAACAAAAACAGAAATAGCAAAAAAAATGAACACAACAGAAGAAAAAATAGACACATTTTTGAATGTTTATACAAAAGCTCTTTCGATAGAATCAGGAACAAAAATGACCGGAAACAAAGAATTGACGTTATCAGAAATCATTGAAGACGAAAAACAAAATGTTGAAAAAACAGTTCTTGATTCAGAATTGAAAGTAGAAATAAAAATGGCTTTAGAAAATTTAAAAGAAAAAGAAAAAAATGTTATTGTTTTGAGATTTGGTCTAAATGGCGACAAAAAGAAAACTTTAGAAGAAATCGGAAATTCTTATGGCGTTACAAAAGAATGTGTTCGCCAAATCGAAAAGAGAGCATTAAACAAAATTGCAGATTCTGACATTGCAAAAAACAGTCTTGTTTGTTACATCAGATAAATTTTATTTGTTAAATAATGTAACAATGTAGATAAAAATTGCTTAAAAAAATAAAGAAATCAACAATATTTGCCGATAAAAATATTGTTAGACAATAAAGTTAAGGAGAAAGTTATGGGACTTTCTGCCAGTCAGGCAAGATTTCTTCAATTAACAGCAAGGAAAAATGACATTGAATACCAAGCTCAACAAATCAGCCAACAAAGACTTGCTTTGTCGCAACAATTAGCTTCGGTATCAAATGAATACAATGATGCCATTTCCAACAAAAAACTGGTATTTAGCTATGCAGATTCTACAACACACCAAGTAGATGTCAGCTATGCAAATTACAAAAACTACATGAATCAACAACAAGAAGGGCTTGCTTCTTCTCAACAACAGATTTTTTTGGTATCAACTTCCGGAAAAATTGTTGTAAACAGCATTAGCGATATGGAAGATATTATTGAAAAAAACACAACTTATGTAAAAGTTGCAGACGCTGATGAAGATACTGATTATTCAGATTATAGTGTTGTTTCAAAAACAAATGACGATGGAGTCGAAGAACAATACTATGCAAAACAAAAATTTGATACCAGCAATTTTGTAATCGTTGCAAAAGACGAAGTTGCAAAAGAAGAAATGATACAAAATTCAAAATACAAAGATTCTGACGCCACAAGCGACATAAGAAAGAATTTTATATTTGGTGACGATTTGAATGATGTTGATTCTTTCCAAAACGCAATAAGAGATGGAATATATTCTTTTGCAACAATATCTACAGCAACCGACACAGAAGGACAATTGATTCCACAAGACTGGTCGACTGTAGCAAATGGTGCTTTGATGGAAAAACTGGACGAATCTGATGATGCTGAAGCAGAAGCAAAATACGAAAAAATTTCTAAAGAATTGGAACTTACAGACAAAAAGCTTCAAATGACAATGGACGAATTAGAAACCAAAAGAGATGCTATAAAAACAGAAATGGATTCTGTTGAAAAAGTAATAAATGACAACATCGAAAAATCTTTTGATACTTTTAGTTGATACTAATGACATTTATAAACACGATAAAAAAGGCAGTTTCAAAATCGAAAATCTGCCTTTTTATTTTTTGTTTAAATTTTATACCAATTCCAATTGATTTAGATATTCCATTGCTGCAATAGTATCACCGTCAAATTGACTGTTTAATACGTTGTTGCCTCTGGTTTGGAAGGTTTCTTCTGTTGGATATCTTTTTGGGGCGTTTGTTGTACCTTCTTTAATGTATAAATTTTGTCCTTGTTCACTGTTTACGCTAAAAGGATTCAAATCACCAGAGCCGTTATTTTGGGGCAGATATTGGCGAAAATCAGCCATATCTCTGTCGTATGGAGTGATTGTTTGACTAGAACCTATACCTGTTGAAGGAGATGAAATACCTTTTGAAAAAGGATTTGAATTCGGGTTTATTTGTTGAGCATATTGTTGACTCAAATAACCTAATTTTGTGTTGTCGATTGCCATATTTCGTAAACTCTTTAAAATAATTCTATACACTATATAAAAGTATTTTTTTGAGTCGAAATTGCATTCAAAAGAAAATTTGTTACAAAATTTAATATAAAAAAATGAAATTCCGATAAAACTCAAACAAACAAAACAAAAAAATCTGGCAATTTTGAAAAATTATTGTATAATCAGATTATGGAAAATGAATTTGCTATTACAAAAGAACAATTTGACGACTTGTTAAAATTGTCAGGAATTGAAGTTGCAGCCGATACGCAAGAAGACCCGAAAGATTTGGTTTCAAGGGCTTTGATTGCAATAGAAAGAAAATTGAACTACTTTAGCTTTCCGATGAGCTTTTTTACTGCGGAAGTAACCAGCGTACTAATCGTCGATGATACTGAATTGTCTATATTTCAACTATCAACGATGCTTAAAAAAATCGGTATGAATGTTTATGTTGCAAGAAGCAAAGAAGAAGCTATTGCCGAATTTAAGAAAAAGAATTTTGATTTTCTGGTTTTGGATTTGTATTTGCCTGATTATCAAGACGGTTTTGATTTGATTAAAGAAGCAAACAGAATCAAAAATGCAGAAAACAGAGATTTCAAAATTATCGCAATTTCAGGAACAGACAATCCGCAGATTGTTCAAGAAGCATTCAAATTAGAAATTGATGAATTTGTGCCAAAATCTCCTCAATGGCACGAAAATATCCTAAAATTCATAACCAACGTTTCAAACAAAGTCACAAACGAAGAATACGTAAAATACTATGTCAACGAAGATATTTGCGTTATGACGATATACAAAGTAAACAATGAAAAATACGTTGACAAAATAATACAAGAAGTAAATGCCAATGTTCTCAGCGGAAAAAACAACATAATTTTCAATTTGGAACACATAAAAATATTTACAGAAAGCTACTCAAGGCTTTTTGCAGAAGTATACAAAGCAACGTCTGTTAAAGATGGCATTTTTGCAATAGTAAAACCTTGTGACGATATCAAAAATGCACTCGAAAACGTATTTTTGATTGATGCGATACAAACATTCGATACAATAGAAGACGCAATAGAATTCGTTGAGATGAATAATATTTGCTAGTCTAAATAAATGATATAAGATTGTAAAACAACAAAACTCAAGTATAATTGTGGTGTTATGTTAAACGATAATAAAAAATTTGGATTTACTATGGCAGAAGTTCTTATAGTGCTTGTTATTCTAGGTGTTGTCGGTGCTATTTGTCTTCAATCTATGAAAACATACAATCCCCAACAAAAAGGTTTCGATACAAAAGCTGAAAAGGCTGTTTCTGTAATAGGACAAGCAATCATGATGATGCTTGCAGAAGATTCTTCTTCTGATGATTTGACGGGTTTGTTTGATGAAAGTGGAAAATTTTCGATTAGCGATTCAACAAATGCAACAAGAATAGTTAAAAAATTCAAAAAACACCTTGTCGTAAATGCACTTCCTGTTAATTTGAATGACGAATATTTCAAAGGCAATTTGCTCAATTACAAAAAAACATCTCTTGGAAAATTGACCGATTCTTATTCTAACTTCTTTTTCTTGCAAGATGGAGAATTGTTGGGATTCAAATTCTATGGCAATTGCACTTCTTCTGAAACAAAAGCCATACCGCCAAACTACAGAGATACATCTACAATAACCAACATCTGTGCTTCGATTTTTGTTGATGTTAATGGTGAGAAAAAACCAAACAAATTAGGCTCTGACCAATTTGTTATTCCAATCGATGCTAGAGGAATTAAATACAATAATGATTAAAAAAGGAAATAGAAACAAAATGAAAAAATTAAGAGCATTCACTATGGCAGAAGCAGTGCTTGTTATGACGATACTAGGAATTATTGCAGCTGTTCAAATCACTGTTATTAAACCTGCTCAATTTAAAGATAAAGGTTATCAAGTTTTGGCAAAAACAATTTATGGTGAGATTGATACAGCAATAATGCAAGTTTTGACTGATAAAGCTCCGTATAATAAAATGGACAATATCTACAATACAAGCAATACTTTGTTTAGTACTGGTACTACTGGTACTGAAGGAAGTTTTGTTGGGGTGTTGAAATTGTACTTGGCAACATCTAGAGCTGGTTCAAATAGTACACATTGCACTACAGGTAGTGCAACAGTAATGCACTTAAAAAACGGTGCTTGTTTGGGGGTAAAATCAGCAGTTACTACAGATACCGTGACAAGAATTCCCGGAGAAACAGGAAACACTACTGCAAAGGGTGAATATGGAATGTTGTATTTGGATGTAAACGGTGCCGATGAGCCGAATGTAATTGGAAAAGACCAATATACAATACCACTTGATATCAATGGTATCAAGGGGGGCTAATAAGATATTTAATTTTAGAAAAAAAGTTTAATATTAAAAAAATAACCAAAAAGGAAACATAGACAAAATGAAAAAATTCAGAGCATTCACTATGGCGGAAGCAGTGCTTGTTATGACGATACTAGGAATTATTGCAGCTGTTCAAATCACTGTTATTAAACCTGCTCAATTTAAAGATAAAGGTTATCAAGTTTTGGCAAAAACAATTTATGGTGAGATTGATACAGCAATAATGCAAGTTTTGACTGATAAAGCTCCGTATAACAAAATGGATATTATATATACATATAATACTTCATCGACTAATTTTTCAATGGCAACTGCAAACCAAGGTGGAAATTTCGTTAATGATTTAAAATTATATATGTCAACGGCAAGAACCGGAAGTGCGAGCTCTCACTGTAATAATGGTACTGTAATGTATCTAAAAAATGGTGCTTGCTTGGGTGTTTTATCTGGTAGCGTTGCTTCTACAACAACTTGGATTCCGGGGGAAACCGGTTCTACAAATGCTGCTGGTCCTTATGGAATGCTATATCTGGATGTAAATGGCGGCGACGAACCGAATACTTTAGGCAAAGACAGATATACGATTCCGCTTGATATCAATGGTATCGTTGGGGGTTAGTATATGAAACAAAAAGCCTTTACATTAGCAGAAGCAAGCGTTGTTTTGATAGTTGGTGGTGTATTGGCTTCTTTTATATTGAAGACTTTAAATACGGGAAAAATCAAAGAAGATGCGTATCTAAAAGCAGGAAAATTGGTTTATAGTCAGTTGTCTGTTGCAACATTAGATTTGTCTAGAAAATATTCAAAACAATCTGATATGTCAAAATTGTACACAGTAGATAAAAGCAGCGTTTTTGAACTCACCGACGATGGTGCGGCAGACAAGCTCGTCAATCTGTACAAAAAGACTCTAAGACTATCAAGAAGCAGTGCCAAATCCACTTATAGCGGATATAGCGGCAATTTGAAACTGAAAAACGGGGCGTTTTTTGCGCTGAAATTGTACGGAAATTGTACAACCACTACTACCACCTACAACCCATCTTACGGATCTAGTGCTATGTATGAATATAAAACTTGTGGTGCTATATTTTATGATGTAAACGACAATGACCCGCCGAATATTCTCGGGATAGACAGGTATATTGTTGCAATCGACAATGATGGTTTGAGATAATTCTAAATATTTTGCTAATTTTTATATAAAATAGTATAATTTTACCATGAATATTCTTTTGATAATAGGATTAGTGTTATTTATTTGTTGCATAATTTGGGTTTATGCATTATTTGTAACAAATGTTGTTAATACAACAGAATCCAAAGAAAATCCAACAGATACAACAAACTATGAAGATGCTCTGGAGCAATGCAGGGAGTTGTTTGCTGAAGGCAAATATCAAGAAGTGCAGAAGTTGGCACAAAAGGCTCTTACGAAAAATTATGGCGATATAGAAATCAGAAGAATACTGGCACAAGCATTGATGGAACTTCATGATGAACAAATGGCAATTATGCATTATGAAGCGATTCTTTCTGTTGCACCTTTTGATGTAGAAACTCAAGAACTTCTTGCAAAATACTATGTCGAAAATGGGCCAAAATCCAGAGCGATTGAACTGAATGAACAAATTTTGATGTATGATAGCGGAAACGTGCATGCTGTCGAAACTTTGGCTACTTTGTACAATAGTGTACAAGAATACGAAAAAGCAGCAAAAATGTATGAAATGCTCGTTGATGCTGAACTTGACGAAGAGAAGGCAAAAGAGCTCGAATATACGCTTGCTGATTTGTATGTAAAAACCAATGATAGCGAAAAAGCCTATGATATTTATAGAAAAATTCAACAAACTGATTCTGAAAATATTGAGTTGTTGTTGATTTTGGCTGATTTGGCTTCTAAAATGCAATATTGGAAAGATTGTTTGTTTTATTACAACAAAGTAATTTCAATTGTTGGAGAAGATTTTGAAATTTTAGAAAAAATTGCACAAGTTTATGTGACATTGGAACAGTGGGACAATGCAATAAAGACTTATGAAAAAATAATTTCTCTAGAAGACAAAGAATCTTCGAATTATTTTTATCATCAAAATGAACTCTGCAATGCAATGCTAAGAAATGGACAATTCAAAGATGCCATTGAAAGATTGAAAAAATTGATACTTGAAAATCCTCATGAAACCGAGTTTGTACTTACTTTGGCAAATGCTTATGCAATGACAGGAAACTACAAAGTCGGAGTTGAATTGTACAAGAAATTAATGGAAGAATTGGCTCCGGAACAAGGTGAAATGATAATAAACTTCATTTCTGATTTGATTTCTTCTTGGGCACAAGATTTGTTTAATAAAGGTGATTATACACAAGCATTCGACAAGTTTTTTGAAGCATTAAAATACAATGAAGAAAATGATGATGTCTATTATAGGCTTGGCGTGTGCAATTATTATATAAAAAGTTTTCAAGACGCAATTGCTCACTTCAAAAGAGCAATCTCAATCAAACCCAACAATCCGCAATACTATTTTGCTTTGGGGTGTGTGTATGATGAGATGGGTGCTATCAAAAATTCAAAAGAAAATTTTTATCAAGCATTGAATATTGATAGAGATTTTGTAAAAGCAAGAATTGCTTATGCAATTGCACTGACAAAAGAAATGGACTATGGACAAAGTATTCAACAGTTTATTGAAATATTAAAATATACGCCTGATGACGCTGATACGTTGTACAACTTGGCTCTTGCGTACGAATTAACCGGAGATGTTGACGATGCAATAGAAAACTACAAAGCTGCTTTGAGTATTAATCCTGAACATGACAAGGCTTTGAACAATATAAGATTGTTGGTTGGAGATGATTTTGAGCCGCCTATGAAGGCAGAATTGCCGATTGATAATGCAAAAATAGAGTCAAATTCTTCTGAAATGGATTTTGATGTGAATGTAAACGCAAATCCTGAAGAAAGTATGTTTGGTTAGTTTTTTGCAAGTATTACTCTTTCGATGCCTGCTAAATCTTTTTCTATTTCTATGTTTTTAAAACCTTGGTTTAAAAGAAGCTCTTTTACTTCTGTACTTTGATTTATGCCCAATTCAAATGCTAAAAAACCGTCTTTTTTTAGGTAGTTTTTTGCATTTTGGATGATTTTTTTGTAGAAATTTATTCCTTTTTCGTCATCACTAAACAATGCTAAATGAGGCTCAAAGTCTTTTACTGTGCTTTCTAGCGAATCTTTTTGAGAAAGCGGAATATAGGGAGGGTTCGATACAATCAAATCGAATTTTTCAAAATCTCGAATTTTTGAAAAAATGTCAGATTTTCTGATTATAACTTTTCTAACCAAATTTAGATTGTTTATGTTCTCTAATGCAATTTCCAATGCTTCTAGGCTTATATCAACGCCCAGTATTTCGATATCGTGGTTTTGGAGCTTTTTTGCTAATGCACAACTAATACAACCCGAGCCTATTCCTATATCTAAAATGTTTATTTTTTCGTTTTTGTTTTTTATCAGATTATAGGCTTTTTCGACTAAAATTTCTGTTTCGTCACGGGGAATCAAGACGTTTTTGTTTACTTTGTACTTTTCGCCCATAAAATAACAATACCCCAAAATATGCTGTAGCGGAGCTTTTGTTGTTGCTCTTTTTCTTGCGATTTCGAGAATTTTTTCTTTGTTTGGTATTTCATCTAAAAGCAAAATTTCTTCCATGGTTAAATTGCTAACACCTAGCACAATCATTTTGCCCTCGGCTTTGTATTCTTCTATATTTGCGTCTTTTAGGATTTTTTCTGTTTCTTTAAATATCGTATTCATTTATTATTTCCATTATCCAATTGCGAACGTCGAGCCTTGAGGCTTCTGTTGTGTCTTTTTTTTCTATATTGTGAGCTTTTGTTATCTTTTCATAATAATATAGCTGTTTTTTTGTCGGTTTTAGTTTTGACATTTTGTATTCTTGAGCTTTTTTTCTTTGGATTTTCATCAGTTCTTTTTGCTTGTCCAGATATGGCTGCATAAGTTTTTTTTGTTCGTTTTCGTAATCCAAAAAATCAAAATATTTTTTTATGTCTTTTAAAAAAGATTCATCTTCAAAAAAATCTTTCATAAATTCAAAATGAGGATTGTTGATTTCTATGTAATATTTTTCATCTTCAAAGAATTTGTCTATAATGTCTGATTTGTTAAAATCGGGAAATTTTTTGTAGTAGCTTTTTAGAGTTCCCAACAGCTGGGACTTTTGTCTCGGTGTTAAATTTGAAAAAAGAAGATTTTTGATATTTTGCATATTTTTAAAAAAGGTCTTTAGTATCTATTTGTTCTTTTACTTTTTTAAAAGCTAAAAATTTTGCTTTGATTGGATTTTCGGCATAACCATCAGCGATAAAATTGTCTAGAATTTTATCTGCTTGTGTATTTAATTTTTTTTCTTTTAAAAATGTAATTTTGTCTTTTTCCATAGCAAAATTATACCATTAACTCCTCTTATTTATATAAAGTAAAAATAGTAAATAAAAATGTTTGTTTTTAACAAAATTTAATATATTTTAAAAACTGGTTCTACTCAAAAAAGACATAAAAGCATCTTGTTTGCTAGAAGGTGTTGCAAGGTTCAACATGGCATATTCGTCGTATTCAATTTCGACAAATGCACTAGAGCGATATTTTCGAACAAACAACAATGCAACGTAGATTATACCGCCAGATAGAGCCACTGCAAACATGGTTTTGAAGAACAAAAACAGAACCTTTTGCCCTTCTTCTTTGGAGTTTGGAACGACATTGTTTTTTAAATCTTGCGTATTTATGGGTTCGATATCCAAATCATCGACTTTTATGTCGTTTTGAATCAATTCCATTTGTTCTTGCAAAGATGGAATGTCAGATTGTGCAAAAACTAATGGCTGGCTAACAAAAGCCATGTTTAAGCACAACAGCGAACATAGAAAAAACTTACGAATTTTCTTTGACACTTTTTGTTCTCCTAGTTCTTCTTTTTGGCTTTTCAGCGGGTTTTTGAGTGGAATCTTCCGATGTCGTTTCTTCTTTTTCCTCTTTCGCACTCATTTCTTCTTCTATTTTTTCAATTTCTTTTTTCTTTGTTTTTTTAGCTTTTCTTGATAATTTTTTTACTTCTTTAATTTCTTCTTTGTTGTCGTCTTTCGCTTCTTCTTTTTCTTCTTTGACTTCTTTTGGGGCTGTTTGTATTTCATCTTTTATAGAAGGTTCAGCCTCTGTTTTAGGAGCTTCTGTTTCTGCCGAAGAAGGAGAATTCAACTCAATATCTTTAATCAAATCATCAATCAACTCGTTTACTTCTGATTTTGTAAGTTCTTGTTTTGGTTTGTTTTCTTGTTTAACCTCAGTATTTGGTGTTGTTTCTTTTGTGTGAGGTGTTTGCTGTTCTTTGTTTGGTTGTTCTGTTTGTTGTTGGTTTTGGAATTGTTGATTGTTGTTATTATTTCTCTTTTTGTTTTTGTCAAACTTGTTAAAGTTTTTAGGAGCAGCTTCTGTATTGAAGTTTGAAGAAAAAGGTCCTTTGATTTTGTTCATTTTTGCCCTATTTTCGCCAACTGAAGTTGAAGTTGCAAATTTCATTTCATCAACAACAAAACCTTGCCCACCACATTTGTCGCATTTTTTTGTAAATATTTCAGCAAGGCTTTGACCTTGTCTATGACGAGTCAATTCAACAAGTCCCAAATCAGACAACTGCCCGATTTGTGGTTTTGCTTTGTCTTTTTCAAGAACAAGTTCAAAATGCTCCAATAATGCCAATTTGTCCATTCGAGAAGCCATATCGATAAAATCGATAATCACCATACCACCTATGTTTCTGAGTTTTAGCTGACGAGCGATTTCGTCTGCGGCTTGGATATTGGTTTTTAGAATGGTTTCTGCTTGGTTTGAAGAGCTTGTAAATTTTCCTGAGTTTACATCAACAACAGTAAGAGCTTCTGTCTGTTGAATAAACAAATAACCGCCCAAAGGCATGTTTACTTTTGTGTTTAGGGCATTTGTGATTTCTTTGTTTACTCCTGTTGCAACAAGCAAAGGCTCATTGCCTTTGTGCATAGAAACTTTTACTTGCATATTCCAATGTTGCAACAATTGTGTTGTTCTGTGCAATGCAAAAGCTGTATCAACAACAATCTCTTCGACTTCGTTGTCTACTGCTTCTCTGATTACTCTATATAATAAATCTTGATCTCTATACAATAATGTCGGTGGAGTCGCACTGTCTGCAGCATTTACGATAGAATTCCATTTTTCCAACAAAATCTCTAAGTCTTCTTGGATTTCTGTATCTGTCTGCCCTTCAGCTTCTGTTCTTACAATCACACCCACCCCGACAGGTTTTAAAAGGCTTACTATAGATTTTAGTCTTGCTCTTTCTTTTGTTGAAGTGATTTTTTTAGAAACATTTACGCCTTTTTCATCCGGTAACAACACCAAAAATCTTCCCGGAAGTGATAGAGCTGTAGTAACTCTAGGACCTTTGTGTCCTGTAGGTTCTTTCACTACTTGTACAATTAATTTTTGATTCGGTTTGACTTTTTCTTTTAGAGTACCTTTACCCATAATGTCGTCTGTGTGGATAAAGCCCATTTTGTCATTCATACCGACATCAACGAATGCAGCTTCAATAGATGGCAAAATATTGTCTACACGTGATAGATATACATCTCCCAACAAAACATCACCTTTTGATACGAAAAACTCTGAAGCTTTGTTGTTTTCTATAACTGCTGCAATGTTATCTTTTTCTGCTATTATAATTTTTTTTGACATGATAAAATCCTTTATTACTTATATTACTCTAAAGGCATTATCGAAAAATTCTGTCCGTCTAATTTTGAAATTGTTATTGTCTATAAAAAACTTTTTTAAAAACTCATCTGCACGAAATGCACTGATTTGTTCATCATGACCAACCTTCAATATAAACTCTATTGTGCCGTCATCTCTCAATTTTAAAGAATGTAGGGAATTTCGATAATTTATTGTTTTTTCTATACCTTTTTTAGTTTTCTTCGTGATTAAAATTTCACCCGAAGACAAACATTCATTAATAATATATCTTATTTTTTCGAAATTGTAAACATGTTTTTTGTTTTCTTTGATTGTTGCTTCGTATTTTGCCCATTGAGTGAGGTTTTCGAGGGATTTTGGCTCATTATTGTCGGGCAGAATTTCTTTTAATTCAACAATCTTTATTCCATTTGGAGAATTTTTTTCAAAATTTTGTATAAAATCTTCTTTTAATGGTTCTAAAGTTTGAAAATTTACAAGTTCACAACAAGACTCGATAAAAATAGGTAAAGCAGGTGAGTATGAAATCTTGGGCATTTTGTTAAAGCCTTCAGACAAAACAAGTTTTACTTCACATCTTCTAAAGATTTTTTGTATAAGATTTTGCCAATCTAGGTGAGAAATAAAACGAAGTTCACCTGTTTTTGTTGTTTTGAGCCGATATTTGTAGATGTTTTTCATCATTATTTTGATAGTTTTTTTTGAATGTAATCAGTGATAGAAGTTTGTCGTTTAAGAATGATATTGTTTTGTATTTCGTTCAAACGATTAATTGCTCCTATTGTTTTTGCCAATTGCTTTCTTTTAACTTCTTTTGCAAGATGATTCAACTCTTTTGTATTAATAAAATTGTCTAGAAAAAATGTATTCATGACTATAGGTTAGCATTTTTTACTTAAAAAGTTAAATTCTTTATCTTTGTTAACATTTAAGGACGCTTTTTTATTATGCTAATAAATTTGTCTATCAATTCAGAAAGCATTAGAGAGAGTTTTTTGTGGTCTAAAATTGTAAAATCAACAGTTTCTGTTTCATAGAGTCTTTTTTGCTCGTTATCCACGATAGAAAGTCGAATAACGGTGTGTTCCATTCCGTCATATTCAAGAGCGAAACTAGCACAAACATCCCCTCTTGAAACGCTGAAGAGAGATTTGTTTCCTGTATATGCATTGATTGCAAAATCTTGTTGTTTGATTTTTAGGATGTTTTCATATTTTTTGAAAACAGGAATAACAACAAACTTCAATTTTCTTTTGTATGCTTGATTAAAAAGCATAATGCTTGTTTTGTCAAATACTGATTGGACTTCCGGAATATTGGTCGGAAGTTGTTCTTGTTGCTTTTGTTCTTTTTGTTTTTGTATTATTTCTTTTGGTGTTTCAAAGTTTATTTTCGGTTGATTTTTTGTTGAATAAAAATCAGAAGCAACAATTAAAGAGTTTGTATTTTCGCTTGCTTTTTCCAAAGCATCAGAGAGTGCTTCTGTAATATCTTCAAACTTCTGTTCTTGAACTTCAACTACTCCTGCATTCGCTCCGCAATCTACACCTAAATTGTTGTTTATTCTTTCAAAAACGCTATATGCACCGTTGAGTTTCGTTTTTTGCAAGTAAATATAGTATTTGTCTATGTCTTTTATTGCGATAGAATCGTTTAGACGTATTGATTTTTTTATTATTTCGATGAATTCTTTAGGATTTTTGTAGCTAGGGTATTTTTTGTCGGGAGAAATCAAAAGAATGCACGCTTTTTGAGAATATTTTTTTGTTTGCGAAATTTCATTTTTCAAAAATTCTTCGCAAAATTTTTGACCATAAGCACCGGTGTCTTCTTGCACTATGCCCAATCTCGTTAAGAAATTCGTTCTTGATTCAATGTTGAGGTTGAGTTCATTTTTTTGCAGACACCAAATGATTCTTATTAATAGTTCGTAATCAATGATTGGCATAAACAATACGTCACTGATTCCATTGTCAAATGCTTCTATTATCGTTTCTCTGGAACAGTTTTCGTTTAGTAACAATATAGGGAGGTTTCTATATTGTTCTTGCTTTTTGAATTTTTTAATCAAGTTTAAAGAATGAATATTGTTATTTTCACAATGTAATACAACAACATTAGGAGAAAAATCATCAAACATGTTTTGGGCTTCTTCTATTGAACATGATTTGATTTTGTCCAAATTTCTTAATAAAACTAATTTTTGAGTAATTTGTTTAATTAATTCTTGTTTATTGCTTATGATAACAACTGTATTAGCGTCTGACACTTGTGACTCCAATTATTTCTCCCTTATGTATATTAACAATACTACAAAATCAAATTTTTTACAAAAATATTAAAAAATACCCCTCGAATATCCGAGGGGTGCAAATTTTATACTTTATAAAATGTTAAAACAGTATCATCAACATTTATTTTTTTGTTTTCGTCGGCAACATAAGAACTGCCTTTTTTGTTTGCCGGATAGATAGTTCCATTTTTAACTATGTATTTTTGTGCTATTGAGTCTGAGTTTAGAACAGCTTCGTCGCTAAAGGCTTTTCCTTTTTTGTAGACTTTTCTTTGTAGAATTGTACCATCTTCAAATGGGCATTTTTCCATTTTTATTGGAGATACTTGTTTTGGTGTATCCAGTTTGGCTTTGTATGCAAGTTCTTTTTTTGGAGTGTTGTAATTTGTAATTAATTGAAGAACTTGTGAGCCTTTTTCGTCGTATGAATAAATAGGCAACATTTGTAGATTTACTTCATTGTGCAAGTATGTTTTTATTCCTTCTTCCAGATTTCCGGATTTGCAACATTTCATGAATCTACTATAATTACCTTCGTCGCCCCATATACCGAATGTGTCTTTCATTTCGTCAATAGTAGCTTTTGTTGATGGTTTGTTTATGAAATTCATAGCTTTTTTGTAGCCATCTTTTGTGTGCGCTATTTTGCCCATAATATAATCATCGTCACAGTCTTTCGGGGGTTTTATATCAGGAATTACATCGTATGTAATTTTTGCACCATTCCTTATTGAAGAAAGTCCTTTTAGTTTGTATAAACCGGAAATTGCTTGCATTTTTTCGTAGTATGATTTGTATCTTTCATCAGTTTTCAAATAGTGCAAAATAGGGTTTCTGTTTGCTTGGAAAACATTTTTGCTGGATGTTTCGTATCCGCTTTGTACAAATTCTGCACCATTGAATAATGTAGGAGTTGCAGGCATAGCATTCATTGCTTCCCACAATGCAGTTTGTTGTTTCATTGCTTTTGACAACATTGAACTATGAAAATCTAAAACACTTACATCCAGATTTTCTGTAAGACCGGCTTTTTTGAACAAATCTCTAATTGAAATTTCATAAGGTGTGACGCCAAATTTTTCTGAACGTTTGAAATTTGCTTTAGAATCTTCATCTTTTTTACCTGCAGCAAGTTCTCTTAGTGCTTGTTTTAGTGCTTGTTTTTCTTTTCCTGTGTATGATTTTTCAATTTCATCATCCATCATTTGAGCAACAGCAACAGCTTTTGGAGAAATTTGGCTGAATTCCGTTGAACCGGTTAATTCTTTTGTTAATCTTTCTAAATCTTCATTGCCCTGTATTTTTTCTGAATAGAACAAATTAAGATTAAGAGGTAAAGTATGCATAATACGAGGTTTGTCGTGGTTTTCGACAAATGTGTGAGACAAATTTATATTGTCCGGCTGATTTACGCTATAAAAATTGCTAATACAATTGCTTAAAGACTTCAAATCCCCCGCTCTGCTAACAGGATTGTTGTCGCCATCGGTGATGTTTTCCGGATTTGTACCGACAAAACATGACAATTTATTAAAGTAATTTGAATAGTTAGATGAAGTTGTTGCACCAACTTTTGATAAAAATTCTGTTTCGACTAATTTTGGGTCAATGTTTTTTCCAAAAGCATCTTGGTGAGAACCTTTTGCGATTCTTGAATCAAAACCGCTATTGTTACCATTGTAAAAACTCCACAAATCGGTAATCTCACAAACAATATATGAAGCAGGGTTGTATTGTCTGATATTGCCGATAAAGTCTGACCAGAAATTTTCTACATCAGGCCATACGTCTTTAAAATGTTTTTCACCTGCACGAACAGCATCCAAGTCGCCTATATCTTTTGCAGCGTCAAAACGCCAGTTTAGACCACCTTTTCCTTGGAGTGTTATTGCTTCCGCAAGTTTGAAATCATCTAGTGAGATTTTTTCTAAGTCTTTTTTGATTTGTTGTCCAACAGGAGCAACTGCACCAGGTTTGAAGCCGTTTTGTATTTTTGAAATTACTTGATTTGCTTCATCTTCAGGTGTAGAAGGTTCATATTTTTCTATTGATTTTAGAGTGACTTTGCCTAGTCTGGTATAGTCTGTAGTTCCATCTTTCAATATAGTTTTTTCATCTAATGCAGTCTGCAAAAGTGCTTTTACAATGTCATTTGCATAAGTTTTTACAACGTATTGTTTATATTCGGAATCGTTTTTGTATTTGCTTGGTATTGCTGCATCTATTGTTTCGTTTACTGCTTTTTCCAATCTGGATGCAAAATCTTTTGTATGAAGCAGTTTTTCGTTAAAATCAGGTTGAGCAAAAATAGCACTTAATTCAGGGCTTGTTTCTATAGATTGTAGAGGGAAGTTTTCTATGTAGTTTCCAACTGATTTTTTTTGTGTTAAGACAGGGAAAGTTGCTTTATTTAAACTTTCTTTTAGCTGTTCAAAATTTTCTATGCCGTTATTTTTTGCGATTTTAACTTTTTCTTCAGGTGTTGCTTTTGCTGTTCTTAATATCAAATCTGATTGAACTTTTTCAGTCCAAAATGTTGCAGCACCGTAGATATAGTTTCTTGCTTCTTGCATAGCTTTTTTGTCTGCTGAATTTGACAAATTCATTTTGACTATATCTCTGTTTCCATCCCAAAATGTTGCATTAGAGGCACTGTGACGTTGAGTGATTTTAAAGTTTTCAAATGTCAAAAAATCATCAAGATTTTTTATGTCTTTTAGCATAACATTGTTTGAGCCTGCTTTTTTAAATACAGACAAGTGTCTAGTGTCAGAAGGTGAAACTTCAAATGAAAACATGTACGCAGAATCATCGTTTGATGTAATGTCGTAATTGTCTTTTGGGGATTTGTCTGTTTGTTTGATTAATGCATCAGAAGTTTTTGCTTCATTAGAAACCAATCTGTCGTCAAAAAATTGAATATATGTTGGTTCATCTTTTCTGTAGTGATTTTTATTGTTTGGGTCATTGATGATTTTGACGCCGATATTTTTCATTGCTTTTTCATCATCAGGTAAAATTCCAGGGTTTATGTTTTCTTCAATTTTTAACATACCGTACCAAGGAGAAGCTTCTCCCCACTTGTAAACATGTTGAACAAGGGGTGATTGCAAACTTTGAGATGTAAAAGCACCATCTGCAACATAGCCTTTTCCTCTTTCAAATAAATGAAAGTTTAAATCTTTGAATGCTTGTTCATTTGCACATTGATAGAGATTGTTTGGCCAATATTTATGCGAAGAAGTAGGATCTATACCAATATCAGGTGTAGAAATTATATATCTATAAGGATCTAATTCATCTGTTTTTGTTAATAAATAATCAATCCCTTGAATACTTCCGCCTAGTTTGTTGAAGTGATTGTGAACAAAATCAAGGTCTGTTTGTGGAGCTTCTACAGTTGCAGGATTTTTTGTTGTTGCTTTCAATATATCAAGATATTTTGGTGAAACATCGGCGTCTACAAAGCTATGACGCATAGAGCCTGCTTTTGGTGTTATGCCTTGGTTTTTGCTTGTTCTTAAAATGTTGAATTTTTCATTTCCTATAGATACAGATTCACTTTTGTCGGTTACAGCTTTTTCTCCGACTTTGTATCTATAAAAAATACCGTCGCTATGATTTATAATATAATTTGTTGTTTTTTCGTCCAATTCCAATATATTGTTGTCTTTTGGGAAGGGAACAGAGATAACATCTTTGATATTTGGTTTTACATTTTTAGCAAAACGAATAATTTCAAGAGCAACTTTTTCATTGTTTTTGTTTGGGGGTGCTACAAACTGAAAAACAGGCAAGTTTTTCATATCGTAAGTATATTTCATCCCTTTGAAATTAACATTGTTCGCTTTGTGAGTATTATTAATTGATAAATCCATAGCTTATCCTTTATATTATATTTTCCCTTCAAATGAAATTTTTAAACATCATAGAAAATTTTGTTTTAGTACGTTTTCTTTTTCTGATAGTTTTTCTATTTCGCTGTCATCTATTTCAAATACACAAGCTCTGCTTGTTCCCAATTCAACATTTATTGTGCCATCACCGTTGTTTTGGAATTTGCAATCATCACCGTATTTTGGCATCAAATTGTTGAATTTTTGGTCAGGTTTCAATCCCGGAATTGTGATTGTGCCGCCAACTTCTTTGTTTACGTTTCTGTTTCCTATGAATAACAGAGTTTTTCCATCTTTGTGTCTTGCAAAAGAGATTATTTCGTCATTATTTGATGGAAGAATAATAAATGAACCTTTTGTAATTACGTCTTGTGCGTTGTTCATTTTTAGATTTGAAGTTTTTGTAAAATCGTTATATCTGTTGTCACGCAATGAAAATGCGGTTTTTAGTACATTTTCTATTTCGGGACTGTTTCCACCGGGTTTTCTTGATTTGTTGAAGATATCCATTCTTCCTGAGTGAACGGTACATTCATGGTTGTCTGTTAAAGTATCTTTAACAAGTCCGTTTTCGTAAGGGAATTTGTAATAATCTCCTGTTTGTAAACCATCTGTCAAATATGGGTTTACTTGTGGCAACATAGACTGCAATATTGAAGTAAACATTACCCAAGGAGCACCACCATACAACATTGGTGATTGGTCATCATGAGTTGCAAATGAGCCGATAAGTGATTTTGGACCGCATTTTTGACCTATTTCGTTGTTTATTTCAATATTTTCTTTTACATAGTCATACAATTGGTCTTTTTTTGTCCAATCGTTGAAGATATGATATTGTCCATAGTAGCTATCAAAACCTACTTCAAGAAGTTCTTTTGGTCTATCGTATGGCATATTCAATTGCGGAGATGCATCTTCATGGGTATATGTTTCTGCAAGCCAAGCAAATTGAGGGTCTCTAGCATGAGAGTAATTAATGATTACGTTCCAAAATTCGACAGGTTTTGCTCTGCCTACATCTGCTCTAATGCCATCAAAACCTAAATCGATACAAGCATCAACATATTGTTTATGCATATCAAGCAAGCCTTTGTTTAGTTTTCTGTTTTGCTCATCTTCAAAAGGTTTAAACATTCTGATATCTTGCCAACCTTGAGGAACTTTTTCTCTGCCGTTTGCATCGACTGCCATTAAATCAGGATGTTCTTTTGCAAAATCTACACTAGCACAAGAAGGCAAATCCAACATAACAGAAATACCACGTTTGTGACATTCTTCATTAAAATATTTAACTTCTGCTTGTCCCAAGGTATGGTCGTTTTTGTCCCATTTTTGGATTTCTTTTCCTGACAATTCTTTATATATTTCTTCTATTCTTTGTCTTCTTTCGCCTTTTGGATTTGTATCAACGATTTCAGGGTCGACTGCTAGTGTTCCGTCTTTCCAAACAAAAGCTAAAGGTGCATACAATGAACCTGCTGTGCCCATTGCTTTTGTTTTTCCCGGTGGATGAATAGGAAGCATATGAAGTGTGTTGAAACCGTCTTCTTTGATTTCATCCAATCTGTCTAGAGCGTTAACAAGATTTCCGGAAATTTCGTTTCCTTGGATAAGTTGGTTTCCGTCTAAATCTTGAGCATTCATGATTCTGGGAATTATGGCTAACATTTGTGATTGGTTGTGAGTTAGCATATATTTTAGATTGTTTTTATATTCTGTTGGTTGAGTCTTGCTTTCTTCAACAGCTTGTGTTTTTAAGATTTGTTGATTTTGAGCAAGCACAGCATCTTTTATTCTCGGGTCATAGCTTTCTACACCCAATTGTTTCGCTAAAAGCGGACTCATAGGTGTTGATGGAGCTTGTTTGACATTTTGAGATGAAGTTTGAATAGCTGCTGCTTTTTGTTTTAAAAGAGGACTAATCGATGAAACATTATTTAGCATTATTTATTGCCTCCTTTTTCTTCAGGAAATTCTTTGTCGATTTTTCCAAAAAATGGTTGAACAAGTAAAGTTATACCAACAAGAGCCAACGCCATTGGAACAAATATTTTTTTCCAAGCTTTGTTGTTTGATATGTTTGTTGCAGCATTTTTAATTTGTGCTGTTACATCAAGGTTTCTTAGGTATCTTTCTGTTTGCCCGCCTGTTTGTTCAAGCAATCCTTTTGCTGTATTTTGAACAACTTCGGGTTCATTTTTGAATGCTTCTTTATTAAACAAAGCTTCCATTAAATTGTTAAAGACTTCTTTTTGATTTGGGCGTTGAATATTGGCTTTGTTTTCAATCAATGATTGATTGCCTCTGTAAATTATTTTTCTCGCTGCTTCGAGAAGGTCTTTGTTTTCTTCGGCTCTTAAATCTAAACCGTTGATTTGGATTTTACCTTCTTTTAATCTTGATTCAAAATTTGCACAAATTGCAATTCTTGAAGTAAAGCCGTCCAAGTTTGTTTTTTGTTGTTGAATAAAGTCAGGTAAAATGCCATCATATAGATTTTGTTGTTTTGTTCCATCAGGAAGAATTCGTTCGCCACACAATGCATTTATAAGTTCTTTATTATCATCTGTTGAACTTGGTCTGATTTTGCCGATTAATTTTTTTAGAGAATTAAATAAACCGTTATCTAATTTGTCTTTGTTTTCACTTTGTGCATTAATAAGCTCATTAATCAAAGATTTGTAATTGTCTGAATCGTAAGTTACATTGTTTGTTAGACCTAGGATATATTGTTGAAGAATTTGTTGAGCTTCTTCTTGCGAGCCTGATTTTAGTGCTGCAAGTTGTTCTTTATTTAATCTTAAGTCTTTATTTTTAAATATATTTTGAAGTACGGAAGTTGTTTCTTGCGTTGTTTGGGACTCTGCTTTGCTTCCGATAATCGGATTAATTGCTTTTTCTAAGAATACTTTCAATTTTGTTCTTGTTGGAAGAACTGTATTATTGTAGAAATTAGCAATATATTCTTCAAATTTCTTTTGGTCAATTTTTAAATCTTTATCTGCAATTACTTCTTTGTATTCTTCTGTATAGCCTTCTGCAGCAAGCAACTCTTTCAATCTATCTAATGTCTTTACTTCGCCATCTTTATAAAATTCAGAAACAATAGATTTTATTTTATTTGTATTTTGACCACCAAACAATCCGGCATCTTCTGTTGATACTTTTATGTGTTTGTTTAAAACATCAGTTAGCGTATTTTCATCAACAGCAAGCTCTGTTGTTTTGTTGAAGATATTTTGTAATGCTTCTATTGTTTGTGTTTCTACACCTGTACTTGTGAATTTTTGTATAGGTTGAATATCTTCTTTATTATTTACATCGATTTTACTAAAGCTCAAAGTTTCAGCCAACTTGCCAAAGAAGTCTTTATCAGAAGTACTGTTTGCTTTGAAGAAATCCGTGATTTCTGTATTTGATTGTGTTGTTGCAGTATTGACAGCTTTTTCTATTTCGTTTGTGAATACACCTTCTTTATTGTTGATGAAATCTTTAGCTTTGTTAAATTGTGCTTTTATCACTCCGTTTTTAATATGCGGTTCTACTTTATCGCAGAATAGTGCTGTCATCAATGGTGTAGAGAAACCTGCCGTTGCCATCCATAATGTTCTATTTTGAAGAGCGACTTTTTGCATTTTTCTTTGAATTTTTTCTTTGCCGTTTTCTTCATTTATATCAATTTTGTTGTGCTTGCCGATTTTGGCCAATTTTTCATCAGGATAAGCATCCCAAGGCAAGAATTGATTGTCAAGGAAGAAGTCTTTTTTATCACCTTGTGCACTTACGTATTTTTGACCTATATCGAAACCGTGGACAATTTTTGCAGGTAAATTAATAAATAATTTTGGCCACAAACTCATTGAAGCGAAAAATGCACCGCTGCCAACAAATTTCATTATAGCGTCGGTTTTGGTTTTTGCATTAGCGGCAAGGAAAGTTGCAATCAATAATCCGCCTGCTTTTAGTCCTAAATCATTAATTCTTCCTAGGCTGTTGTCGTTCATTTTTCCTGTTTTTACAGCGGTGAAGAAGTTTTTTGAGTCTTGTTTTAAATCTTTAAAATAAGAAACAGCAGATTGTACAGGTGTTTCTTCAACCAATTTTGCTTTTGCTTCGTTGGGTTTGACATCATTTGCATGTTGAGTCAAATCATCATATACTTTTTGATGCTGAACTTTATTGGTGTGAGCTTCTGTTTTATTGTTTAATCTGTTGCTTAAAATAGGGCTTATATACGACATTAGCACACCTCGTATTCTTTTTTGTTGTCAACTCTTGATTTCATAGTTTCCGGATTTTTCTTGAAACCTTTTACAGGAATAAGCCAAGTAAGGGCAGTTGCTGCCAAAGAAGACAATATAAGAGCTTTTCCGTAATTTTTTGTAATGATGTTTTTGTCGCTTCCTTTCCAAAGTTGTTTAAATGCTTTTGGAACGGCTTGTGTAACAGATCTGGTCGTAGTTCTTATATTTTTGATTATTCCTTGATTTTTTCCGAGTTTTATATTTTCGAATGCTTTTTGACTACCCAAAGCAACGCCTGTTGCGGCTGCTATGTAGCTGGTTATATTTTCCAGTGCTGTAGTTCTTGCTTTTAATTCTCTGATTTTTGGGTCTGCTATTTGATAAGATGAATTTGTATCTTTTCCATAACCTGCTTTTTGAACAACTTTGTCATTAAAGTAGTGCATATCGCCATGGTTTAGTTCAGAATCTTTCAAAAGCAAATCTTTTCTGAAGAAATCTACAGATTCAAATACTTTTGCATATTCTTTTTCGACGATACCTTTTTCTTGCCCTGGTTCAGGAAGCGTAGGGATTTTTCTTGTATATCTTAAATCGAGAGGAACGCCTGTGCTTGCTTTTATTCCTGCATGAGCTATCTTTTTACTTGCCCATTTTCCAAGGGCATATAAAACAACTCCCGCTCCAAAGCATTTTGCACCTTGTTTTGCACAATTTGCATCATGAGAGTTGTATTTTCCGTTTGCAAAACTATATAAGCCAATTAACAAAACGCTTCCGATTATGTTTGGTATTTTTCCCATTGATAGAAACTCATGGAAATTGCTGTTTTTTGAACCCATAAAACCTTTTGGCATGTAGGTTAAAAGAGCGTTTTCCGTTTCATACAATTCTGCTTTTGCACCAGACAAAGGACCTTGTTTGTGGATATGGTCCTCATTTTTGTATATATCTTCCCTTTTCTTTTCAGTCGCAACGTAATATGTATTACTCGGAATGTTTTCGACGTTTATGTTTTGGATCTGTGGCATATTTACCCCTAACAACATACACATATATATAAACAACACTAAATTTGAAATTTTGCCTTTTATAGTAAAAATACTTAACAAATTTTAATACTGCGAATAACCGTAAAATCTACACCTAATCTGCTTTTTGGTCATTGGCGATATAGCAACAAATAGCTCTAAACTGTTATTTTTTCCTATTGCATTTATTAGTGTAAATTTATACAATAATAATATGACTCAAGGCTTTTTTCAATTTAATAACTTTATTATAAACGAAATAAATAATTTTGCTACTTCTTCATATGATTTACTTTTTTATAGTGGCAAAAAAGGTTCAAACAAGAGCGAAACCATTGAAAAAGCAATAAAAGAATTTGAGAAAGATAACTTAATATTTCGACAATTTTGTTTTCAAAATTCAGTTATTGATGATTTTTTGTTGAATTTTTATGATGGATTGAGAGATTTTTCACTTGCAGAAAAAATTTCTTTAAAAAAATTCGTAACAGACAATTTTAAAGAAAAAGTTTGTCATTATTTTAAAACTATTCAACAAAACTGTATTATTGTTGTTGAAAATTTTGAAAACGTAGATGAAAATATTGAAATTATTGATTTTTTGTCTTATTTGGCAGGATTTAAAAACGTAAAAATAATTATTGTCACAAGAAACGGCGACAAAAATTTGTTCAGGTTTAAAAAACTGAAAATCAACAGCTTAATGATTCAACCTATTTTAAAAGAAGATTTTAAGGCAAAATTGGTTCTATTGTCTCAACCAATGAGCGAAGAGCTGCAAGAAAAATACTACAGTGCGACAGAAGGTTCTGATTTGTATTTGAATATGGCGATAAGGTATTGTTCTTTAACGAATTTTTCTATCGAAGAATTGATGAACGAGTTTGAAAGAAAACACAAAGCCTTCAAAACAGAGTTTGATGAATTTTTGATTTCAAAATTTATTTTGCTTGCACCAAAACAATATCAAATATTCTTCAAAACCCTCTCTACGATTGCTGTTCCTGTAAGTAGAGAATTTATTGATTATTACAAAATTACAGATTTGAAAGACGGAATAGAATATTTATCGCAAAAACTTCTTATAAATTACTTTGGTGAAGAAGTTTTTGTCAAAGATTATTTTAGAAAATATGTCATGGAATCTTTTTCCATTCAAGAAAAAGTAACTTATTATTCAAAACTGGTTGAAATATATGAAAATGAATTAACAAAAAGTCCAAAAGACAGACTAATAAGGCTTTCTCGAGAATCAATCAGAAAAGAAAGTGAAAATATAAAATCTCTGATTCCTGCAATAAATTCTCCAAAAAACAGCAATACTTTTTCATATTTAGGTATTGCAAATTCCACTTGGCAAGATGAAAAAGCTCGCCAAAAGGCAAGAATTTCCGAAAAAATGAATAAAATAAAAGAGAGAAAAATATTTTTGTCTAAAAATGCAATCAGGGAAAACGAAATCAATTTTGAAAAAGAACAAAAAGATGAAACAAGGCAAAATATTGTTAATTTGTTAAATTCTTCAAGAGAATATTCGCAAAAATACAAATATAAAGAAGCTATTTCTGAATTAATCAGAGCAAAAGAATTAGATGACGAAAAAGAATTTGAAATCGAAATATTAGTCATGCTCGGAAAAAATTATGAATTTTTGGATGATTATGCGACTTCTCAAAAAATTTATAATTTTGCACTAAAAAAAGCAATAAATGACAAAGATGAGAGAAAAACAGAAATAGAATATCTGATTGCAAGAGCGAATAAAAATTTGTACAAAATGGAAGAAGCGAAATTCTGTTTCTCGCAAATTGCACTCAATGAAAAAAATTCTCCAAGTTATAGAAGAAAAGCTCATTTGGAATTGGGTGAGATTTTTGAGGCTGAACAGAATATAAAAGAAGCACAAAAGCACTATTTGGCATCTGTTGACTTTTCACTGGGAAAAGACAAAGAAACAGTCTGTAAAGCGTATTATAGGCTGGGGGTTATGTTTGATGAAGATGGCGATATAGAGCAAGCAATTAAGTACTACAAAAAAAATTACACAACAAGCTCTGAATACAAAGACAACAAATACTATTCTGTGTGTTTGGTTAATTTGGCATTGATTTATTCAGAAAATTCCAAATATAAAGAAGCAATAGATTGTCTGAAATTGGCACTAAATTTTGACAGCGACAACAATGACATAGAAAATTTGTACTATACGCAAAAAGAATTGGCGAAATTGTATTTTGTAATTGATGAAACAAATTCAATAAATTACTACAAAAAAGCACTTGAAAGTGCAAAATTTTTGAAAGATGATTTTAAAATCGCACTTATTTACTTTGAATTTGCACAAAATTACTACGACAAAGGTGATGACAAAAAAGCTCTTATTAACTTTTTGAATGCAAAAGAAATACTAAAGAAATCTTCTGATACAGAAAATTTGGAAAGAATAGAAACCAGAATAAAAGACATAAAACTTCGTCTTGATAAAACTACTTTTGATATGATAGCGGAAAAATATGAATAACGAAGAAAAAACAATATTATTAAAAAAAGAATTAAATTATGTTTTGGACAACGAAACATTAAAAAAGCTTGAATTGTGGCAAAAAAATTTTGTTGAATACAACAATCATACAAATTTGATGAGCAAAAATGATATTGAGGTTTTGTTTGAAAAACATGTTTTTGATTCTCTTTCTATTTTAAAATGGAAAGATTTTTCAAAAAAAGAAACCATTCTCGATGTAGGGACGGGTGGCGGTTTTCCTTCTGTAATTCTTGCGATATGTTTTCCTTCTAAAAAAATAATTGCTAATGATTCCAGAATAAAAAAAATAAATTTTATTAAAGAAATAAAAGAAAAATTAAATTTAAAAAATCTGGAAATCGCTTATTCAAGAATTGAAGAAATAGAACCTTTGAATGCTGACGTTGTTGTCTCCAGAGCTGTTGGAAAAATGATAGATGTTTTTGAACTATCAAAAAAACATCTAAAAAAAGACGGAAATTTTTTGATTTACAAAGCAAAATTGGTTGAAGAAGAAATAGAGAATTTTAAAAAGAAATACAAAAATTCTACTTTTGAAATCATTCCATACAAAATTCCCCTCAAAGAAAATTTTGAGAGGAATTTGGTTTTGTTGAAATAATATTTTAATGTTCTAATTAAGTTTTATATCACCTTATTATATATCTTGTTCGATATGTCCATGTTTTTACCAATTTTTTGCAAGTCTGGGAAAATACCTATTCGTCATCTTCATTATTTATCATGTTCCACATAGCTGTTCTTGCGGCTTCTCTATTTTCTCGACTTTGCTCTAAAGAAGAAAGTTCGGCTTCTTGCATTTCTTTCATAATTTCATGTCTTCTTTTTGCAAGTTCAACATGTGATGATTCTCTGTTGTTATCTGCTTTATTTGTTTCTCCGTCATCTGTTGGCTCTGAATCTATTACCGTTGCAATGTCTGGTGGTTCTGCAGGCGGTTCTGTCGGCTCTATTGGTACTGCTAAATCTGTTACTGTTGTCATTTCCGGCGGTTCCGGTAGCTCTGGTAGTTCCGCAACTTGATCAAGTAATGAACTCAAATCTTCACCAGCTTGAAACGGGTCTTGTTTTTCTTTTGCTTTGTTGTTGCTATTAAAAATTGACCCATCATTGTCTGCTTTTTGGTTTTTTGCTGTTTTATTTGCAGAAATTGTAGTTCCAAAAGCTGTTCCTTGTAGTCCATTGATTTCGTTGTTCATATATAACACTCCTTTTCTTTATCACTCTTTTAAAGTTCCCTTTGTTATTTTTTTAAAACAGTGTTAAAGAATATTAAGTGTAAAATTTACATAAATTAACAAATAAAAACGAAGTAAATTTCAAAAATCATTCCATACAAAATTCCCCTCAAAGAAAATTTTGAGAGGAATTTGGTTTTGTTGAAATAATGTATGATGTTTTAGTTGAGCTTTAACTCGCCTGATTCTAAATCTTGTTGTATTCGTTCATATTCTAATGAGAGAGCTTCTTTCTCTTTGCTAGCACTATCACCTTCAAAAAAGGAATCAACAAAAGTATTTGCAAGAGTTTGTGCAACGGTAGCTTTTACTTGATTTGCCAACGACAAATCTTCTGTTGTTTCAGCTTGTTCTTTGGTTTCATCTGCTGTTTCCGTTTTGTATCTGATAAAATCATTTGTTATTGTGTTTTCGTTTGGATTTTCGGGTTCTTTTGTTGCCTCAAGAAAAAACTCCATTGTATCTAAAGCCAAACAAATCGCACCTAAATACGCAGGCTCGGATTCTGTTGCTTCTTTATATTTAACGAAACCATCTATAATAGAGCTATTATCTATGTTTAATGTTTCAGTTTCCAATTCTGCTTCTGTTTTTTCTTTGTAGTCAATAAAAGATGCCATTATTGAATTTTCTTTTACAGATGTTTGGTTTTGTTCTTCCTTAATACCTGTTTTGTTGTTGGATACAGAATTTGTACCAAATGATTGAATGTTGTTAATTGACATATACTCTTTTTCTCCTCTGTGTCTATATTTAAATAAACACTTTTTAAAGAAAAAAATTTACAAAAAATGAACAAATTTTACGAAGAATTTATTTATGAATCAAGAAATAGCTCTTCTATAGTCGTTTTTAATTTTGGTAGATTTTCTTTTAAGGCTTCTATTTTGCGATTCTAGAGAATTTATTTTGCTTCTTTTTTGATTTTCGGAAAGATTTTTTGAATTTTTAATAGATTTTATTTTGTATTCATTTCTTTCAATTTGTCTATTGATTGAATTTAGTTCAGATTTTAGTGAGCTTGCACCGTTGTAGGCAAAGTAAACCGAATTTGTTTGAGCAAAAGTTTCTACAGAAAACACAAGACTAAAGGCAAAAGCAAACAAGAATATTTTTTTCATTTCGACTCCTTTTTTTTAAAAAATAATATGTACAAAAAACTTTCAAAACACCTTTTTGATGAACAAAAAAGTGCTGTTATTATTTTATTAAGGATTTAAAAACAAAAGTCTATTCTTTTTCTTCTGTGTTTTTGAATTTTTCAAGCGATTTTTCTTTTTTTTCTTTGAATATATTTTGAGCTTGAACATCGCCTTTTTCGATTGCAGATTTTCTGACACGTTCTTGTTCTTTTGCTGTTGTTTTTTTGAGTTTGTACACAAAAATCAAAATTTCAGCAATTGCTTTGTACAAATCAGGCGGAATTTGGCGATTTACTTCAACCAATCTATACAAAGCTCTTGCGACAGGGGGATTTTCGATAACAGGAATATTATTTGCACGTGCAATTTCTTTAATCTTTTGTGCAAACAATTCTGTACCTTTTGCAACCAACATTGGCGATTCCATTTTTTCTGCATCATATTTTATAGCACATGCCACATGGGTCGGGTTGGTTACAACAAAATCGCAAGTAGTAACTGCATCCATCATCTTTTTTTGCAAAAGTTGTTGACGTCTTTGACGAAGAGCAGCCTTTACGTTTGGGTCGCCTTCAGAGTTTTTGTATTCATCTTTTACTTCTTTAAAAGACATTTTTTGGTCTTGTAAAAATTTCCATTTTGTAACCCCGTAATCTGCTGCTGCAATGACTAAAAAAGCAATCCCTGCCTTTATTATGAAATCAAAAATCAATGAACCGAATTGAATCAAAATTGCAAATTGGTTGTCTATTGCCGCAAGCATGAGAATTTGTTCAAAATGCGATGTATAAACTAAATAGCCAATAACCCCCAAAAGAATAACTTTGACGATATTTTTGAACAAATCAAAAAGGGTTTTTGGGCTTGCTAAATTTTTGAAGTATTTTGTCGGGTTAAATTTGTCGGCATTAAATTCCATAGGTTTTGTTGTAAACAAAGGTCCTATCTGTATCATATCGCCCAAAATCCCGACACATGCAGCCAAAACCAATATAGGAAGCAATATACAGGCTGTCGGAATAATTGTTTTTGTAAAAAGATAAGCATATCCTATATCTTCTAGGTGCTTGTTTGGAATTTGTTCATAAATTATGGTAAACAAAGCACTCAACTGCCCCCAAATTACCGGTGCAATGAGATAAATCGCACTAAACATAACAATGATTGCGATTGCAGTAGACAAATCTTTTGATTTTACAACTTGCCCATTTTCTCTGGCTTTTCTTAGTTTTTGCTGACTGGCTTCAAATTGTTTATTCTCATCACCCATATTATTCTACCAACTTAATGTTAGCAATTCTTGGTTCTAGAGTTTTTTTGCCTGCTTCTTCAAAATCTATTTGAAGAAGTTGTCTTCCTTCATATTTTAATATTTTGATTACTGTTCCACTGCCATAATTGTTGTGGTACACTTTGTCTCCGACTTCGTATTCTTGTTCGTTTAAAGATTCATCTTTTATCTCTTCTTTAAAAATTGGAAGATTTTCTTTTTTTTCTTCGCTTGTTTCTAAGATTTTTTCGTCAATTTTTGTATCTTTGTCGATATCAATCGTTTGTTTTTCTGTTTCTGACTTTGTGTTGATTATGTCTTTGAAGCTGTCATCCAAAGAATCTGCAGCTACTTGAAAAAGGTCCAATTCTTCAGAGTTTTCTTGTTCTCCGTTTGTTTCTTGAGCTAATTGGAAAAAGTCCAGTTCTTCATCTGACAATTCCATTTTTTCTTCTTCTATTTCTTTGTCATTGTCTGAAAGAACAAGCTCCTCATTGTTTTCTTTTTGTTGTGGTGAATCACCACTAAAAACCAAATCTTCTGCTTCTTCGTTTTTTTGTTCTTTTTTGTCTTCTTTTGGAGATTCTGTTTTATCTTTATCTGAAGAAAATTCTAAAATATCATCATCGGTTTTTTTAGTTTCTTCTTCATTGGAAGAAACTTCTTCTTGCTTGGTTTCGTCGCTTTTTGCAGGCGATTGATTATCGACATCTTCTAAAATATCTTTAAAATTGTCGTTTATTTTTTCAGTTTCTTCTTGTTTTTCTTCTTGTACGGTTTTTTCTGTTTCTTCTGTTTCTGTCGATTTTGAAATATCATCCAAGCAAACAGAATTTACATTAACCAAATCTTCTTCAACTTTAATTTCTTTTGTTTCTTCTTTTGTTTCTTTTGAAACATTTTCTTCTTTGGAAGGTTTTGTTATTATTTCATCGAATTCATCTTTTGTGTTTTCTGTATTTGGGTTTTCGATTTCTGTAAATTCTTCTTCAGAAGATGAATCTTGTTTGAGTTTTTTGTTGTTTTCTTCTTCCAAGTTTGACAATTCATCGATTAATTTTTGAGAATCAGTTTTTTGATTTTCAAAGTAATCACCCTTGTTGCCTAAATTTTTGTTGACTAATTCTTCTTGCTCTTCTTTGTTTATCATCGAAATTACGATTTTTTTGTAATTTTTTCTTTTTTCTTGTGTCAAAAGTTCATAATCTTGTGCCAAATACAAGAAGTTGTCAGTATTTTCTCCAAAAAGAATGCATCCATCAGAAATCAAATTTGCTAAAGCAAAATTTGCATCCAAAAAGTCGTTTCTTTGATATAAACTAGGTAAAAGAATGTAATTTTTGCAATATTGCATTAAAGACGGAAGCTTTTTGTAATTGTAAGAAACCATAGGAACAAAGCCTATATTCGGTTTTTTGTTGTAGATTTTGTTAATCAAATCGATATCACAGTTTTCTTCGTTTATTCTGGTGATTAAATAAACCTCTTCATTTAATGCATCAGTCAAATATTCCAGATATGCTTTTTGCCAATTTACATCAACTGTTGAAATATCAATAATTACAACCGGATTTTTTTCTATTGCTTTGAACAAATTTTCAACATCTCTTTTGTAGCGAGCAAAAATTTCATTCATCTGATATTTTTTCATCTTTATGATAAGAACCTTGAGCTCCGGATATGGTGTTGCTTTGTATTGTTCTAAAATTACTCTTAAAAACGCATTAAAAGGAATAAAATCAGATGTTTGTTTTCTTGCAAAGTTTTTTATTTCATTAATAATTGCACCTGCGGTTGCTTGAAATTCTAAAGAAGCATTGCTCAAGCATCTGTCAAAAACAAAATCTATGGTTGAAAAATTAAGTGGAATTTTGATATCTTTGTTCGCAACAATTTTTTTTGCACAATCATGTTCGATTACACCGGTAGAATCAATGATGATAGAGTGTTTTTTTTCTGACAATTTTTTTGCAATATTGAGAGAAATTGTATTGGCACATTCAATCTTGTCTGCAAGAATTATAGGTTTATTGTTGAAAAAATCATACTGAATATTTAATGACATTTGGTTTTTGGCGTTTGTTGCAAAAATGAACGTTTCTTTGTCCATGTTTATGAAGTTTTCGACTTCTTCTTGCTTTATTTTCACAATTTCGCATTCTTTGTTTGGTGTGAAATTGTCATACGGCATTACTTCGTTGTTTTCTGATATTTTGTAGAAAATTTTCAATTTTGCAACGTTTTGAGAAGAGTCAAACTTGTCATCATAAATTTCTGTAATCTGTGCCAAATATCTGTTGTCATCAGACTTAACTATTAAAAAATCAAACAATTTAAACGCTTCAATTTTAGGATTGAAGAGTATTCTTATAATATTATTTAGTGCATTAGCTGTTTGCATTAAAATTGACTTTCTCTATACTTTAAAATTTATCCAAAAACAGGTAATTTTCCTATATTATATATTACAACAAAAAAATCTAATTTTGCAATACTTTATTCATGTGAGCTTAATTTACCCGAATTGTACGTGTTTTGTAGAATTTGCAGAAGTTAAAACATATAAAAAATAATTGAAAAACAGTATAAAAACGCTGTGGATTTCTTTGAAAGAGGCTTATTTTGTCAAAAAAAAAATAAATTTTAAAATTTTTATAAAAATAATACTTGACAGTTTTTTATGTCTTTAATATTATACAAATATGGAAATTGCCGATGTAGCTCAATGGTAGAGCAACGGTTTTGTAAACCGTAGGTTGCGGGTTCGAGTCCCATCATCGGCTTTTTTTATTAACTACTATCTTATAGATATTAGTTAAAAAGGTTGTTGATGAGTTTTATAATTAAAACCGCTTCACCTAGAAAATGCCAGTCTGCCCTTGTGGCGCAGGGGTAGCGCACTCCCTTGGTAAGGGAGAGGCCGTGAGTTCAAATCTCATCAAGGGCATTTTAAATCGTAAGTTGAAAATTGAATATTATTCATAATCATCTATAACAAGTTTTGATATGGGTAGATGCCCGAGTGGCTAAAGGGAGCAGACTGTAAATCTGCCGTCAAACGACTACGGTGGTTCGAATCCACCTCTGCCCATATCTTTTATAAAAATCACGGCAAGATTTTGTCGTCTTAATAATTTTAGAAAAAATTAAAAAAAATAAGAAAAAAGGAGAACTTATCTTATGGCTAGAGAAAAATACGAAAGAACCAAGCCACACGTTAATGTTGGTACTATTGGTCACGTTGACCATGGTAAAACAACATTAACTGCTGCTATTACAGGTTGTATGGCTGCTGCAGGTAAAGCTGAAGCAAAAAAATTCGATGAAATCGATGCTGCTCCAGAAGAAAAAGCACGTGGTATCACCATCTCAACTGCTCACGTTGAATATGAAACAGATAAACGCCACTATGCTCACGTTGACTGCCCAGGCCACGCTGACTATGTTAAAAATATGATTACAGGTGCTGCACAAATGGACGGTGCTATTCTTGTAGTTGCTGCGACTGATGGTGCAATGCCTCAAACTAAAGAACACATTCTTCTTGCTCGTCAAGTTGGTGTTCCAAATATTGTTGTATTCTTAAACAAATGCGATATGGTTGACGATCCAGAATTGTTAGACCTTGTTGAAATGGAAGTTCGTGAATTGCTTTCTTCATACGAATTTGATGGCGACAACATTCCTTTCATCAGAGGTTCAGCTTTAAAAGCTTTAGAAGCTGTTCAAGCTAACAACAAAATCGCTCGTGGCGAAGACAAATGGGTTGACAAAATTTGGGAACTTATGGATGCTATCGATTCTTACTTCCCAGAACCTGTTCGTGATTTAGATAAACCGTTCTTAATGCCTGTTGAAGACGTTTTCTCAATTACAGGTCGTGGTACTGTTGCAACTGGTAGAGTTGAACGTGGTATCGTTAAGGTTGGTGACGAAGTTGAATTAGTTGGTTTAGGCGAAACTAAGAAAACAACCGTAACTGGTGTTGAAATGTTCCGAAAATCTCTTGACCAAGGTCAAGCTGGTGATAACATCGGTGCTTTGTTACGTGGTGTTGATAAAACTGAAATCCAACGTGGTCAAGTTTTAGCTAAACCTGGTTCAATTACTCCACACAAAAAATTCACAGCAAACGTTTACGTTCTTAAAAAAGAAGAAGGCGGACGTCACACTCCATTCTTCCCAGGATATAGACCACAATTCTATATCAGAACAACTGACGTTACTGGATCTATCAAATTTGATGGTGAAATGGTAATGCCTGGTGATAACGTAGTTATGGAAGTTGAATTAATCAACCCAGTAGCTATCGAACAAGGTATGAAGTTCGCTATCCGTGAAGGTGGTAGAACAGTTGGTGCTGGTGTTGTAGATAAAATTATCGAATAATAGATTTGGCACTACAAAAACAAAACCCGACAAGCAATTGTCGGGTTTTTCACTATGTAAAAATATAAATTCAAAACTAATTGTTAAGTTTCGTTAAATCATTCAAATAAAGTACTTGCATTTAAAAATTGATGTACTAATATAATAAATGTCGAGAGGGACAAAGCTCCTCCGAAGCACATTCTCACTAATAACTCATTTCCAACTTTGATAAAGAGTTTTAAATTTTAAGAAATTTTACCCACCTTCAA
>CAKUUG010000007.1 GCA_934692665.1 uncultured Candidatus Melainabacteria bacterium
TTGAAGGTGGGTAAAATTTCTTAAAATTTAAAACTCTTTATCAAAGTTGGAAATGAGTTATTAGTGAGAATGTGCTTTTCGCTTTCGGTTTGTTTGACCCCGTCCACATTTATAATCATATTACTAAAAAAAATTAATTCAACTCTTTTTTTTCAAATGTTACAAAAGTTCATACTGAACAAGTCGGCTAGTCCTGAAACGTCAGTTTTAATCAACATTTACAGGTTCAATATTGATTAGTTTTATTGCAGCTTTTGCATTTTGTTTTAGATTTTCATTTATTCCATCTAAAATAGTAATCTGTCTCAATATATCAATAGTACGTTTAAATGTTCTTACAACATCACCTTGAGAAAACTCAGAATCCGAAAACATGTTTTCCCAAGTAGTCAAAGAATCGTTATCAGGGTTTAAATTTGCACCAATCCAATACTCTATAAAATAACAGTACTGCGTATTTATGAACATTGGATTTTCTATATTATTATCTCTTTCGAGTAAAAATATTTTTCTTTTTATGTCTTTTATTTGATTTAAAGTTTTTCGTACATTTTTTGAACATGGCTTTGAAACTGTTTCATCATTAATTCTTGTTTCTTCTGAAATCACTGCACATAAAACAGAGGCGAGTTCCTGAACATTTAAATTATCCAAAAGTCCGGACAATATAATTTCCGAAAGATAAAGCTCATTTTCGCATCGAAGAGCCATTGTGATTTTACCTTTTTCTGTCGGGTAATCATCAGCTAAATTATTTGTTATTTCAAGGATAGTTTTGTGTGCAAGGAATTTTTGCCAATAAACGTCTTTTTGAAATTCAATTTCTTTGTCCAGTTTTTTTAATTCTTTTGTATATCTTTCAATTAATTCAAGAGATTTTTTGTGTTTTTTGTATATTTTACACAAATTGCAGCCATAACTTTCGAATTTTTTTTGGAGTTTTTTTGATTTTTGATAAAATTCGACAACTTCCGGTGCTTCTTGAGGATTTTTGTATTTTCCTTTTGCTTGTCTTTTTAGAGTTTTGTATAGGGTTCTTATTTGGACATATTGGTTTTTAACTTTATTAAATTCAACAAAATCTTCATCAGACAAGTGCCACTTGCAAGAAAAATCTTTCGAATTTTCGATATCTTTCAGTCTGTTTTCACGTTTTTCAAGCAAAGGAGACAATCTATCCGTAGAAGAAAAATAACCAAAAGTCTTAAAAATCAATTCTTTTGCTTCATCTATCGAAAATCTTTGCAATAAATTTAACACCATAGAATAACATGGAGAAAATTTGCTCTCCAAAGGATTTGCATCCGATTTTACGAGCTGTGCTACTTCATCCGGTGTTTGGAACGGCGTTCCAACAACCACCACATATCCTATTTCATCCATACCACGACGCCCTGCTCTGCCTGACATTTGAAGAAATTCATTTGCAGTTAAGATTCTGTGACCCGTATCGGTTCTTTTTGAAATAGAGCTGATTATTGTAGTTCTAGCAGGCATATTTATACCGGCAGCCAAAGTTTCTGTTGCAAAAACCACTTTTATCAAACCTTGTTGAAATAATTTTTCAACAAGTGCTTTCCAACCAGGCAAAAGTCCTGCATGGTGAGAAGCAACACCTGATTTTATCAAATCAAGTTGAGGATTGTTTTCCAGATAAGGGTTTTCTTTTATGTAGTCATTTACAATTTCGTTTAGCTTTATTAATTCATCTTTAGACAACAAATCCAATTTCAAACAGCGTTTTGCATTTTCGTCGCATTTTTTTCTAGAAAATGTAAAATATATACAGGGCAGCATTTTTTTGTCATTCAAACACTGAATTATATCTGTTGTCGGGTCTTTTATTTTTTCTTTTTTATTAAAATATTTGTATTTGCTTTCAGGTTTTATTTTTTTATTTAATTCACCTGATGGCGTAAGCAAAGGCAATATTGAACAAGGCTTTGAAGAATCATAATAAAAAAATCTCAAAGGAACCGGACGAAAATCCGTATACACAAGCTCTGTTTTTGAATGAACAGTGTTAATCCAATCTGTTAACTGTTTTGAATTTTGAACCGTTGCAGAAAGGGCGATTATTTGGATATTTGTAGGGCAATAGATAATACTTTCTTCCCAAACAGTACCACGAGATTCATCATTCATGTAATGAACTTCATCTAATACTACATAGCGGACATTTTTTAGGTTATCTTTAACAGAACCAAATGTAGTTCCATAAAGCATATTGCGAAAAACTTCCGTTGTCATAACAACGATTTGCGCATCACGATTTATTGTCGTATCACCGGTCAAAAGCCCGACATTGTCTTTTCCATATAATTTTGAAAAGTCGTTGAATTTTTGATTAGAAAGAGCCTTCAATGGTGTCGTATAAAAAATTCTTTCGTTGTTTTCGATTGCCAAATGTATTGCACTTTGTGCGATACAAGTTTTTCCTGCACCTGTTGGAGCACAAACAACAACGCTTTTTCCATTCTGAATGTGATTTATTGCTTCTTTTTGAAAATCATCCAGTTCAAAATTAAATCCGTACATAATATAATAATTCCCGATTTTTTAAAACTACTTCACACCTGTAGAACCAAAACCGCCTGCCATTCTTTCAGTTTGTGACAATTCATCTGCAAGAATAACTTCCGGTTTCAATACTTCCATGATGGCCATTTGTGCAATTCTATCGCCTTTGTGTATTGTAAAATCTACTTTTGATAAATTAATCAAACCCACACAAATTTCACCTCTGTAATCTTCATCGATTGTGCCGATACCATTTACAACGGCAATTCCTGATTTTATTGCGAGTCCGGAACGAGAACGAACTTGGGCTTCTGTATTGTGAGGCAATTCTATCGCAATACCTGTCGGAATCATTTTAATTTCACCTGAAGGAATAACAATATCATCTTCAATTGCAGCAACCAAATCCATTGCAGAAGCACCTGCAGTTTTGTATTGCGGCATGGATACAAAATTGTCCAATTTTTTAATTTTTAGAGTTAGTTTTTCTGTATTCATATTATTATTCCTTATTTAAGTAATACAATTCTTTCAAACCGAATAATGTCAAATTTTTGTCAACAAAGTTTATTGTCTTATCAAAATCATCAAACAACACCGAAGAATATCCGCCCGTTGCGATTATTGTAGCTTTTTTTCCGATTTCTTTTTCGCATTTTTTTATCATGCCTTCAATCATACATTTGTGTCCCAACACAATACCTGATAGCATTGCAGAAATTGTGCTTTTTCCAATAGCATCGTCAGTCGCTTCGATTTTTAATTTTGGCAATTTGGATGTAAATTGCGAAAGAGATTTTGCTTGGATTTTTAAACCCGGAGCAATAATACCGCCTATGAAATTTGAATTTTCATCTACAATATCGAATGTTGTTGCAGTACCAAAATCAATAACAATTGCAGGAAGTTTGTATTTTATTTTAGCTGCAACAGCATTTGCAATTCTATCTGCACCGATTTCTTTGTTGTTTTCTAATGCCAGTGTTATTGGCATTTTTGATTTATATGAAAGATTAAACGGCTCAATATTGAGGTATTTTGATATAGCATTTGAAAAAACCTCAGCCAACTGTGGAACAACAGAAGATATAATTGCACCTTTGATTTTTGATGTAAATTTGTGATGATTAAAAATTGTAACCAGCAAAATCCCATACTCGTCTTCTGATTTTTTAATATCTGATGACAAATTGTAGTTTGCAACTATTTTTTCTTTTTCAAATATTCCGATTGATGTATTTGTATTTCCGATATCTACTACTAAAAGCATAATTATATTTTACAACAAAAAATTAATTTTATTATGTTATAATGTTTTTGTGGATGAGAATGCTCTAATACAATATTACACGCTTATAAAAAGCAAAATTGCCTTGGGTAGCATCAAAACAGCATTAGAATTTATAGACAAACTGTTATATAGCTATCCAAGAGATGCTTATGCATATTATTTCAAAGGTGTTTGTTTTTTTGCTTTAGAAAGTTATGAAACATCTATTAAATACTTCATTAACGCACTAAAACTAAACCCCGTTTTTGCAAAAGCATATTTTAATTTGGGTGTAAGTTATTTCATGTTACAAAAAAAAGATGCAGCACTGATTAATATTGGAAAAGCACTTGTTCTTTTTGTAAAATCAAACGAAAACGACAAAAAACTCAGATGTATCAATGCTCTTCGCTTTATCGGAGGAGAAGATGTTATTTAAATTTTTCTTTTTTCTTCCTTATTTTGTTATTTTTGTTTTGATTTGCGGTTTTGTATTTTATAGCCTTAAAACAAGAAAAAAACACTATCGCCTGTTAAAATTTCTCCACAATTATTTAAACATTATTACATCTGCAAGATATGGAAATTTAAATTCAAAAGTTGAAGACGGGACGGATATTTTAACAAAACAACTCTCCAAAAATACAAATGCCCTGATGGAAAGTATCATCGATAGGGACAAAATGATACAAGAATACATCGAAAAAGAAAAAGAAAGACAAAGCCTTAAACAAGATTTTATATCGAGTTTTACCCATGACCTCAAAGTTCCAATCATCGCACAAGACAACACCTATGACCTTTTGTTAAATGGAAATTTCGGCGAACTTACAAAAGAGCAACAAACAGCAATAAAAAACCTCAAAATTTCCAATGATGATTTAAAAAAACTAATCCTGAATTTGTTAGACGTACAAAAATATGAAAACAACTCTTTATTTGTAAACAAAGAAAAAACGGAGTTGAACGATTTTATAAAAGAAATTCTAAATCAAGACAAAAGCATTTTTACAATACAAAATATCAATATAAATTTCACTTCCAATCAAGAAAAAATATTCTATTCGATTGACAGATTTTTAATAAAAAGAGTATTAAACAATTTGATATCAAATGCTATTTCACATAGCAAAACTTCAAAAGACATTACGCTTACTCTAGAAAAAAACAAAAAAAATATTGAAATTTCAATATCTGACAAAGGTACAGGAATAAACGAAGAAGATATAAATAATATCTTTAAAAAATATTACACATCACAAAAAAAATACTCAAACACATCAACAGGGCTTGGGCTTTATATTTCTAACAAAATAATAACCTTGCACAATGGTAAAATTACAGCCAAAAACAACCAATACAAAGGTGCAACATTTATAATCAGTTTACCTTTGTAACATATTTTGAATTTTTTAGAGTTATATAGTAAAATAATTCTAATGTTGCGTTAATAAAGGTTAGTTGATGATTAAAAACGAAAATGAGAATGTATTGTCTTTTTTGAAAAATCAGACAGACAAATTTGACGATAGAATTGCTCTCGGAATGAGAAGTAAATATGGCTGGAGCGAATATACTTACGAAGGACTCAGCATGATGTCAAGAAAAATAGCTTCGTATTTGATTAATGATTTAAATGTTAAAAGAGAAGAAAAAATCGCAATAATTTCAGAATCAAAAGTTGAATTTGGTGCTGTATTTTTTGCTTCAATAATAGCAGGAACAACGCTTATTCCTCTTGATACAAAATTAACCACCCATGAATTAACTTCTATAATGTCAAATTGTAGTCCGTCTATCGTTTTTGTTTCACAAAAATACCTAAAAACGGCAATTGAATTGCAAAAAGAAATATCATCGATAAAAACTATTATTTTAATGGATGATACCGAAATAAATTCAAATTACAAAAATATCTACCGATTGCCTGAAAATTACAATACAAAATTTCGACACAGAAGGCTGGATTCTACAGCTCTAATCATCTATACATCAGGCACTACCGGTTCTCCAAAAGGAGTTCAGACGACTTTTAGAAATTTATTGTCACAAATAATCGACCTCAAAAAAGCAATGCAAGGGGTTTTCAAAGAAAATGAAAAAGTAAACATATTGTCTATTTTACCTATGAATCATTTGTTTGAATTAACGTATGGTTTTTGTGCGTTTTTAAATATGGGGTATTCAATATATTACACAAAAACTCTTCGTCCAAGCGACGTTCTCAGCGTTATGCGTGCAAAAAAAATAAAATTTATGTGCACAGTTCCATCGTTTTTCAAAATGTTAAAAATGCAATTTGAATCAGAAATATCAAAGCAATCAAAATTTAAACAATTTATGTACAACATAAATTATCACTATATCGCAAAATTTTTCCCATTTGAAACTCTAAAAAAATATTTATTTAAAGATATCCATGAAAAATTAGGCAATAACTTTTATGGTTTTTGTTCAGGTGGTGCACCGATGGATTTGGAAATGGGAAAATATTTTAATCGTATAGGCATTAATGTTTTTCAAGGATACGGTTTATCCGAAGCAAGCCCTGTTGTCACTGTTTCTATGGACAAAAAAATTGATATAAAATCAGTCGGTTATTTATTAAATAGCTTTGATGCAAAAATCGATTCTGCAACGGGAGAGCTATTAGTAAAAGGGCCTGCTGTTATGAAAGGATATTACAATCGTCCGGATTTAACGCAAGAAGTTATCACGGAAGATGGCTGGCTTCATACAGGAGATATTGCAAAAATCGATAAAAAAGGGCAAGTTTTTATAACAGGCAGAATAAAAAACATGATTGTTCTTGCCGGCGGGAAAAAAGTTTTTCCGGAAGAAGTCGAAAAAGCATTAGACGAATGTCAATTTATAAAAGAATATTGTGCCTTGTCAACAACAAAAAAAGCCGGAAGCAAAAAAGGTACGGAAGAAGTAACTGTTGCTGCTGTTCCTGTTGAAACTTTGTATGAAAATTACGACGAAAAAACTGTAGAGTCTATGATTATAGCAGAAATAAAGAAAAAATCTTTAAAACTCTGTGAATACAAAAGACCAACAAACATTGTTGTTGTAAAATCAGAATTACCAAAAACAGCAACAAAAAAAATAAAAAGACGTGAAGTTGCTCAAATTTTAAAAAATCTATAATGAATGAAACAAACAAAAATACATCACAAACAATTTCTGATTATTTAACATATTTGGAAATAGAAAAAGGATTGTCTAAAAATACAATTCTTGCTTATCAGAATGACTTGGTGGCTTTTTTTGATTTTCTAAAAGACAAAGAATTAGAAGAAATAAAAAGAAGAGATTTTTCTGCTTTTACAAAATTTTTGGCAAAAAAAGACCTAAACCCAACGAGCATTACCAGAAAAATCGCTTCAATAAAAGGTTTTTTCAGATTTTTGTGTTTCAGACAAAACATAAAAACAAATCCTTCCATTTCTATAACTTCTCCAAAATTGCCAAAAAAATTGCCAAAAGTTTTAACCATTTCAGAAATTGAAAAGATACTTCATAATGATTTGTCTATTTTGGAACTTTCAATAGTGGAATTATTGTATTCAGCAGGGATAAGGGTTTCTGAACTTGTTAATTTGAGATTAAAAAATCTGGATTTAAAACAACAAATAATAAAAGTTTTTGGCAAAGGTTCAAAAGAAAGAATTGTCCCAATTAACAAAAAATGCATAAACATACTGAAAAAATACTTAAAAAAAAGAGAAATAATATCACTAAAATTCGATAGCGAAGATTTTTTGTTTTTAAATGAAAAAGGAAAAAAAATAACAAGGCAGTACGTCTATAACATAATCAAAAAACAAGGAATAAAAATCCACAAATCAATTTCCCCGCACACATTAAGACACAGTTATGCAACGCATTTGTTGGAAAATGGGGCTGATTTGAGAGTTGTACAAGAATTACTGGGACACTCAAGCATCGTAACTACCCAACTTTATACACACATTAGCAAAAAAACACTAAGAGAAGTTTATTTCAATATCAATAACTAGTCTATTTATTACGATTTGCAAAAACATATTGCAAAATCTCGGCAACTGCAACATACAATTCTTGAGGAATAATTTGGTTAACTTCTACCATTTTGTACAGACTTCTTGCCAGTGGTTTATTTTCTATTATTGGAACGCCGTTGTTTTTTGCAATTTCTCTAATTTTGAAAGCTATAAAATCAACACCTTTTGCAACAACGACAGGGGCGGGGTCTTTTTCCATATTGTATCTCAATGCAACAGCAAAGTGAGTCGGATTGACTACAACGACATCTGCTTCTTTTACATTTGCCATCATTTTTTGCTGCATTATCTTCATTTGGAAAGAACGGATTCTTCCTTTAATTTTTGGGTCACCTTCTATATTTTTTCTTTCTTCTTTTACTTCTTGCTTAGACATTTTTATTGATTTGTTGTATTCCCAATCTTGGTACTTTTTATCTAATATGCCCAAAATAACCAATATCACGCATATCGTAAACAATAATTCAAAAACAACTGACCCCATAACTGCAAACCCCGTAACAGGATCTGCCCCAATCAAAGAAAACAAATCGTCTTTTCTTTTTATAATTACTTTCAAACCCACCATCGTAACAATAATAAGTTTTAATATTGATTTTACAAATTCTATCATTTGTCTTGGTTTAAAGACATTAAATTTGTCTTTTAATGCTTTTAATAATGAAGATGGTGCTAATTTTTTAAAATTCGGCTTTAGAGCTTCTTTTGCAAATAAAGCACCTGTTTGAAATCTCAATATTAAAACAGCACCGACTGCAAGCAAAACAAAAAACAAAGCAATGATAGAAACATAATAATAAAAATAAGGCCCCATTATTGAAACAAAATCATCCTCTGAAATTTGCGAAGGAATAAGCGAAACAAAAGCAATGTGAAGCATTTCTTGTATTTTTTCGAGCATTGAATTTCCAAGTGCAAAAATCAAAGCAACACCAAGCGTCAACACTAAAGACGAAGTAAAGTCTTGACTTTTTGATATATGCCCCCTGTCTCGCTCTTTCTCCCTTCGTTTCGGGGTGGCTTCTTCGGTTTTTTCGTTTTGTTCGTCTGCCATAGTTCTTCTTTTTTATCCAAACAAAGTAATCAACATCTGGATATATTGTTCAATTACCCCTTTTAAATACGTTGCTGTTGCACTCAAAAAAGCAAGCAACAAAAACAAACCAATATATATTTTAACAGGAATTGCGACCATGTAAATATTCATATGCGGCATCATTTTGCTCATCAACCCCAAAAGTATATCCGAAATCAAAAGTACAGAAAAAATAGGCAATGCTACACCAAAAGCAATTTTAAATATTTGAGAAAACAAATGAGTCATATTTGTTATAATATTTGAATCAAACATTGGCATCAAACCCATCGGAACGCTTTCAAAACTGTTAAACAAAATAACAAACAAAAATTGATAAGCACCTGTCATTAAAAAAACCAAAGTTGTTAAATATATATACAAAGATGAAATCTCGGGAGATTGAATACCTGTTGCCGGATCTAACGCTTCCGACATAGAAGTTCCCATTTGAACAGACAAAATACTACCCGCCATTCTGACTCCTTCAAACAATAGATTTGCAACAAAACCTATCAAATACCCGACAAAAAACTCTATTGCAAGCAAAATAGAAAATTCTACCATATCAGAAGGCAAAATAAAGTTTCCGGAATTTTTAACAAGCGGATAAAATATAAATGCAACAGTTGCCGCAAACCAGAGTTTTGTCATAATAGGAGCTTGTATTGTTGATAAAAAAGGTGCAGATTGAATAAGACCGCTCAATCTCGTAAACACCAACATATAAACAACTATGTTGCCCCAAGAAAACAGATTAACTAAATTTGGAATTTGCGTCATTCAATCATCTTTCGTTTAAGAAATAAAAACTTTTATGTATTCAAAAATATCTTTTACGGAAGAAATAAATACATCACACATCCAAGGCATTGTCACAATCAAAACCAAAAGTGCCGCAAAGATTTTTGGAACAAAAGTAAGAGTTTGTTCTTGGATTTGTGTAACCGATTGGATAATGCTAATCGCAAGCCCGACTACTATCGCTGACAACAAAATCGGTGCTGCAATCAACATTGTAAGAACGATAGCTTTTTGAAAAATTGTTAAAAATAATGCTTGATCCACTTTTTCTCCTAACTTACAAATCCTTCAATAAGCGATTTTGTAATCAAATACCAACCATCTACCATTACAAACATAATCAATTTAAAAGGCATTGCAACTGTCGTTGGAGGCAAAAACATCATACCCATTGAAACCAGAACAGAAGCTACAACCAAATCAATTACCAAAAAAGGCAAAAATATAACAAAACCAATTTTAAATGCGGTTTTTAATTCAGATAGCACAAAAGACGGAATCAAAACATAAGTCGGAACATCATTTTTGTTTTTTGGCTTTTCTATTTTTGCAAGTTTCACAAACAATGCAAGCTCTGTCTCGTGAGTTTGCTTAAACATAAATTCTCTAATTGGTTTTATTGAATTATCGAGTGCTTGTTCTTGCGTGATTAGATTTTTCATATAAGGTTGGTAGGCTGTTTCATTTATTTTTGCGAATGTAGGAGACATTACAAAAAATGTCAAAATTAAAGCAAGTCCTACAATAACCTGATTCGGCGGCAAAGTCGTCGTACCTATTGCTTGTCTTGTTAAAGACAAAACAATAACTATACGAATAAAAGCCGTTGTCATCATAATAATACTCGGTGCCAATGTTAATATTGTTAACATAATAAGAACTTGAACACCTTGAGAAAACTCTTGAGGAGTTGTTGCTTGCGTCATGCCTATATTAATGTTTGGCAAATTTATTGCAGCAGATGCAACTGGCATTGTAAAAACATAAGCCAACACAAAGTATAATATAGCCTTTATTTTTGTTTTCATTTTCTATCCAATAATACTACTCAACCAAATTTACTTATTTAAGAAGCAAACACACCCATGTTTCTAAATTTTGAATAACGATGTTGTCTAAGTTCTTCACCTGTCATGTTTTTAAATTCATCCAAAGATTTAACCAGTGCTGCTTTTAAATTTTTTGTCATTTCTTCTGCATTGTAGTGAGCACCACCAATCGGCTCTTTTACAATTTCATCTACAATACCGTATTTCAAAAGGTCTTCGCCTGTTATTTTAAGTGCATCAGTCGCAACTTTTGCCATAGAAGCATCTTTCCAAAGTATAGAAGCACATCCTTCAGGTGAAATAACTGTATAATAAGCATGTTCTAATATCATTACTTTATTTGCGACAGCAAGTCCTAAAGCCCCGCCTGAACAACCTTCACCTGTTATTGTTGCAATAATTGGAACACTTAATTTTGCCATTTCTTTTAAATTCATTGCAATTGCTTCACCTTGATTTGCTTCTTCGGCTTTCATGCCGGGATATGCCCCCATTGTATCTACCAAAGTAATAATAGGCAAATCAAATCTATCAGCATGTTCAAAAAGACGAAGAGCCTTTCTGTAGCCTTGTGGCTGTGGCATGCCAAAATTGTATTCTAAATTTTCTTTTGTTGTTTTACCTTTCATTGTGCCAATCAACATAACATGATGACCATCAATTGATGCAACACCGCCTGCAATCGCTTTGTCGTCATAACCATGTCTATCACCATGGAGTTCAATAAAATCTTCGCACATAAAATGAACATAGTCCATAAAATTAGGTCTTTGCGGATGCCTTGCAATTTGCAATTTTTGATAAGGCTCTAAATTTTCATACAAAGACTTTCTATATGTTTGTGTTTGTTCTTCCAATTTTTTAATCTCGCTATCGTAATTAATATGTGTATCTATGCTTGTTTGTCTAAGCTCATCGATTTTGTCTTGAATAGCGTATATCGGTTTTTCAAAATCAAGAACTTGAACTTTTTTGTCGTTGCTCATTTTATTTCCTTGTCGTTTCAGTTTTTGTATGAAGTTTGATTAATTTTGACAATTTTTCTTTCATCGCTTTTCTTTCAACTATGAAATCAATTTGTCCATATTTAAGTAAATATTCTGCAGTCTGAAAATCTGCCGGTAATTTTTGTCTTATTGTTTGTTCTATTACACGTCTTCCTGCAAAACCAATTCTCGCACCTTTTTCAGCTATTATAATATCGCCAATTGTACCAAAAGAAGCCGTTACGCCACCAAAAGTAGGTTCACATAAAACAGTAATGTATAATAGCTTTGCTTCATTCAGTTTGGCAACAATACAGCTGGTTTTTGCCATTTGCATAAGGCTTAATGCACTTTCTTGCATTCTTGCACCACCTGATGAAGTAAATACAATAGATGGAAGTCTGTTTGCAAGAGCGTATTCCAGTATTCTTGTTATTTTTTCACCAACAACAGAACCCATAGAACCACCCATATATTCAAAATCCATTACAGCAATTGCAACTTTTTGACCGTCTATTTCACAAGTTCCCACAACTACCGCATCGTCGAGTCCTGATTTGTTTTTTGCTTGCACTTGGCGAGCTTTGTATGTTTGCGTATCAACAAATTCTAAAGGGTCACAAGGAACAATGTTAGAATACATTTCTTGAAATGTATCTTTATCAGCAATCAATTTGATTCTTTCTCTTGCACCTATTCTAAAATGATAGTCACAATTCGGACACACATTCAGATTGTTTTCCAAATCTTTTTTAGGCAATTGCGAAGAACAGTTGTAACATAATGTCCACAATTTTCCAATAGAATCATCAATATGTACATCATTGTCACGAGCTGCAATTTGTTGAATTTTTCGTTTATTAAACCAATCGGTTAGTGTCATTTTTTCCTCACCAAGTTATTTTTTATAGCAATTATATTATAAAAGAAGTGCAAAAAATGTCAAAATATGAAAAAAATTTAATATTTTTAACACAGTTTTAAAAGACAAAATAGAGTTAATGGCAATAAAAAGAGTGTTAAGTTTTGTAACTTTTGAAAACAATTTTGAAATTTGATTAATAGAATATACTTTATATATATGTAGTATATAAACCTCAGAAATCGAAAGCGGGTAGCAAATGTCAACATATATTAATACAGCAGATATGAAAACTTATGCTTTAATGAACAACATTAGCATAAATGAAGCTAAGAAATTAATAAATGAAAAAATCAACAATACCAACTCAGCTGCACCGACTCAAGAAAAAGAAGAAAACTTCTATGTTGACAATTTTATCTCAACAAATTCTACATCGTTTAAAAATCTTCAAGAAGAAGTAAAATATTACGAAAATATTTTTACAACTGACGCAAGAGAAGAAGAAACAGCAAACACTATTCAATACAAAGCAAACAATCCTGAATTAAACGGAAAGACAGTAAGTGAAATAGTAAAATATTTTGCACAAGAAATGGATATCTTTGAAAAAGATGCAAACGAAATATTTACACCGGATTTTATAAATGAAGTTTTAGGAATAGAAACTTCAGAAGAAGAGGAAGACGAGGAAACAAAATAAGAGAGAGTAAATTAAAAATGTGCTTCGTTGTTGATTTCGGACAATAACAACGGAGAAAAACAAAGATATACCTGCTTGCAATTGATTGAAGCAGGTTTTTATTTTGTTTTTATTTTGTTTTTATTTTGATAATTTTTCTTTCTTGTATGCTTTGTGAGACAAATATGATAACAAAGTGCAAACCAAACCAAAAAATATTGCCCAATATATAGCATAATGATACCCTTGGACAAAAGCTTGTTTTTCAGGAATTCCATTTGCTATTCCCAAATTCTTATAAAAATCAAAAATACTGACTGAAATCGTTATCCCAAGCAACATGCCGACATTTCTAAACATAGCTAAAATTCCTGAAGCTATACCCATTTTTCCCATTGGAGCAACAGAAACAATCAAAGCATTCACAGATGGTTGATAACAGCCTGAGCCTGCACCAATCAGTGCTTGTGCCAAAATAATATTCCAATAAGTCAATGTTTCGCCAACTGTCGTAAATAATACATACCCCAAAACAATTAATATTGTTCCTGTTGTCATAAGGATTGAGCTATGGAGTTTTTTTGTCATTTTCCCATTCAACAATGCCATCAACATAAACATTATAGAAAATGGCAAAATCAAAACAGCAGTCATAAATGGAGTTTCCCCCAAGACTTCTTGCGTGTAAAAAGGAAATAACAAAGCATTTGTAAACAAAGCAAAATATGCAACTAAAAGTGCAAAATTTCCATAAGTAAATACTTTTGACTTAAACAATTCAAAATTTATGACAGGATAAGAAATTTTCTTTTCTTGTATAAAAAATAAAACAGAAAAAACAACAAAAATACCACTTAACAGTAATATTCTATCGCTTCCCCAACCCCAAGCATGGCCTTTTGAAATAATAAGAAGCATAGATAATACAGCGACCAACTGTAAAACCATGCCTAAATAATCAAACTTGAATTCTGATTTGTGAACAATTTCCGGAATGAATTTTTTTGAATAATAAGCACCAATAAGTCCTATTATTATACTTGGCACAAAAATTGCTCTCCAAGATACATAATGCATCAAAAAACCGCCCACCATAGGACCACTCATGCCGGCAAGTGCCATAAGTGCAGTGGAAAATCCAAGAGCTTTTGCTCTTTTATTTCCTTTGAATATAGAAGATATTATTGCGTAATTATTTGACAAAAGTATGCTGGCACCTGTTGCTTGTACGATTCTTGACAAAATCAAAGTTACTAAATTAAATGACAAAGTATTCAAAAAAGCACCCAAAGCAAAAATTAAATACCCTAAAGCATATAAATTTCTTCTTGAAATCAAGTCATTCAACTTTCCAAACAAAGTTAAAAAAGTAGACAATATTAAAATATATGCAGTAACCGCCCATTGCGCGTGGGCTATATCATTATGAAAATTGTTCGCAATTTCATACAAAGCAACATTCACGGTATTTGAATCCATCATAGCCAAAAAACCGCCTATTGCACTAACTGTAAAAATTATCCATTTTAATTTGTGGATTGCTTCATTATACATAGTTAAACGCCTCATTTGTTATAAACAAGAATATATCACTTTAATTTTAGCTTGCAATAATTTAATAGACATGGTTTTTTGAAAATGTTAATATAAAACAAAAACAAAAGGGAAAAATATGCTGAATGAAAAGATATTCGAATTATACAAATCAATAAAACCTGAAACTTTTAAAAAGATAATTCCAATAATTGATTTTTTCAGAAAATTGAACAAAAAACCACCTATTCCATTAAAAGAAAAAATGGCAGAGATTGATTTTCCCGATTTTTCAAAAGATAAAGTAATAATGCTCCACGGAGTCTCTGTTGGAGAAGTTTTGTCCTTAGAAAACTTAATCAAAAAAATCAAACAAGATTTTCAAAATACAAAGCTTGTAATAACAACAGGCACTTTAACAGGACAAGAGCTGGCAATTAAAAAATATGGAGAAATTGCTGATTTTATTACATATTTTCCACTAGATGTGTACAAAGTTTGTGAAAAATTTTTAGAAAACATTAACCCATCTGTTGTTTTAATTGCAGAAACTGAATTGTGGCCGAATTTTTCATTTTGTTGCCGTCAAAAAAATATTCCGCTATATATTATTAATGGCAGAATTTCAGACCATTCATATCCTTCTTACTTAAAAATAAAAAAATTCTTCAGTTTTGTTTTAGACAATTATTCAGAAATTTTTTGCCAAAGCGAAATTGATAAAAATCGTTTTGTTTCGCTAGGTGCAAATGAAAACAGAGTAGAAGTGATGAAAAATCTAAAATTTGAAATAGAAAAAAAAGAATGCGATATAAATTTGTATTCTGAAGGTTTCAAGATTTTTATCGCAGCTTCTACCCACAAAGGTGAAGATATTATTGCATTGAATACTTATCACAAATTAAAATCTAAAATAAAAAATCTAAAAATGATAATAGCTCCAAGACACCTAAATAGAGTAGAAGAGGTTTTAAAACTGTGTTCAAAATTCACATACAATGTTGGATTAAGAACAAAAAAAGATGATTTTATCAATAAAGATATAATTATTTTAGACACTTTAGGAGAATTGTCCAAGATATACAACATTGTAGATGTGGCGTTTATTGGCGGAAGTTTCAATAAAACCGGAGGACACAACCCACTGGAAGCCACAATATATGCAAAACCTACAATCTCAGGCCCTTCAATAAAAAACTTTAGAGATATATATTCGATTTTGCAAAGAGAAAACGCCTCTTTTGTTGTAAAAAATGAAGAAGAATTTTACAACACTATAGAAAAACTATTAACAGACGAAGAATACTACAAAACAATCTCGCTCAATTGCAAAAACTGTTTTGAAAACCAGCAAGGTGCCCTTGATTTCGTAATCAACAGACTAAAACAGATTTTGTTTTATTAATTTTTGGGTGATTTGACTATCATTTCACAATTTTTGCAATCAAAAACGAGCGGGTATTTTGTACCTTTTTCATCAACAAGAAACAATTCGTCATGATAATTACAATTAAAAAATGCTCTTTTTAAACAATGTTTTGTTCTCATTAGTTCTTTATTTTTGTAGTTTTTTGTTTTTTCAAGACTCATTTCTTCAACTTTGCAATCACAAATTTCATAATAATTTTTTGCTTTTTCATTATGACAATTTAGTTTGTAATCGCCTTTTTTAATAGGAAATTCCGAAATAGAAACCGGTTTTTGTTTTTTTGTTCTATATTTTGATAAAATTTTTACTTTTAATTTTTCTATCAGATTTTTTCTAATTTCATTTATTTTAGAAACAGGCAAAAACGGAATCTCATCGCATTCGAAAACAACATCTTTTACAAAAAATTCTGTATCGACTGTTTTTGAAAGAGCTTTTTTGTAATTTTCTTTCATTTTTTCTTTATTATTTGCAAATTCACTAAACTCTATTTGCAAGTTTTCTTTATTATTAAAGTCATCTTCAATCACAACTTTGTCTTTATATACTTTAAAAATTACATCCAATTTTCTTCTTGTGGTAGAATTTTGCAATTTTTTGTTAAATTCAACATCAATATTTCTAAATACTTTTTCGTTCGGTTTTAGATTTATTTTTTTGTTTGGATAAATTTTTAAACCGTTTTTTACTTTTTCAACCCTATTAACAAGGCATCCTGACAATTCTTCATCCACAATAAAGCAAAGTCCATCTTGCGGATTTATTTCTTTGCTTGTTTTAACAACAAAAGAATCAGGTGAAGAATTGATTACAGTGCCAACAAACTCCCCTATTGATTTTGGGGTTGAAAAATTGTATATATTATCTTTTTTATTAAACAAATAATCATCACAGAATCCTCGATTAAATGTTTTTTCTACGTTTGCCTCAAAATCTTGTACAATCCTGCCTAAAGCCACTCTAGGGTATTTTTTCAACAAATTGTGGTAATATAAAACATTGTTTTTTACATAATTTGAATCTTTTAATCTTCCTTCGATTTTAAAACTAACAACACCTGCATTAATTAATTTTTCAAGATGTTTTGAAAGATTGTTATCTTTTAGTGATAGTAAATATTTGTTTTTTGCAACAAATTTTCCGTTTTTATCAATTAAAGAATATTTTTTTCTGCATGCTTGTCCGCATTGTCCTTTGTTTGCACTTCTATTTCCAATATATTGAGACAAATAACACTGTCCCGAATAGCAGACACAAAGTGCCCCTGCAACAAAATGTTCAAGTTCAATATTTGTATTTTTGTTTATTTTTTCTATTTCAGAAATAGGCAATTCTCTTGCAAGAATAACTCTTTTCAGACCTATATCTTCAAAAAATTTAACTTTTTCAATATTTCTAATATCACATTGGGTACTAGCATGGAGAACTATAGGAGGAAGTTTTTCTTCCATTGACAATTCTAAAATTCCAAAATCCTGAACTATAATAGCATCGACTTTTATTTCGTATAATTTTTCGATAATTTTTTTACATTGCATTAACTCGTCGTCATTTAAAATAGTGTTTAATGCAACATAGACTTTTGCATTAAATAAGTGTGCAAAATTAACTATTTTTTCTATATCTTCTATTTTGTTGGTTGCATTTTGCCTTGCTCCAAAAGCGTTTGCACCTATATAAACAGCATCAGCTCCACAATTTATGGCAGCTATGGCACATTCTATATTTTGGGCAGGAGCCAGTAATTCGATTTTTTTCATAAATTTATTATAACAAAAATTTACTTTTATAAAATTTTTTTGTTTTATAATAATAAAGCTATAAGCATTTGTAAACATTTGTAAATTTTATTCAAAATTAAGTGCCACATTAACAAAAAAAATGCTTTATAGGTTTTCATTTTTACATAAAAACATTAGAACAGGAGTGTCGAATGAATATTAGTAAATTATCCTTTAACTTGTTTAATAGACAACAAAAACAGACAAAAGCCGCTCAAAGACCAATGATTCATGATAATGGACTTAAGAATGATACCGTTAGTTTTTCAGGCAAAAACGACATTAAAAGAGCCGGTTTCATAGGATTGACAACAGGTTTGGCAGCTGCATTAGGCGGAGGTCAAAGCCTCGTAATTGTTCAAGCGGCAGATACTAACAATGCTAATCCTGTAAACGGAGTTGATTTTGCAAACTATGGTAACGAAACACAAGGGGTTGATGCAAAAGCAAGTTTAACATTAATAAAAGATAATGGATATGGTGTTTTCAATATTGATTCATCAGATACTAAAGTTGCTCAATTACCTGACAAAGTTAAAACAATGAATGATATTATTGATAATTTCTATGGTCCTGATCCATCTGCAGAAAGCAGAAATTCAATTGCATGGGCAATTATCGACAACAATAGAGAAATGATTGATGATATAAACATTGCTCATCTTACTAACCAAATGACTGAAGATTTGGGTGAAGTTAATGACGATACTGATATGCTCAACGCTAAAAAAATTATACAAGAAATATTGGACGGTAATGAAACCATTAGCTACAATGCAACTGACAACGCTGTATCATATACCGCAGAAAATGGAACACAACGTAACGTTACATTTAACACAGCTGACTTAACAAAAAAATTACAAGATGCAAATTCAAAACTTGAATTAGGAAAATATGAACAATTTGACGAAGATACAACAGCAAGTTCTATTCCTGCTTCTGCATACAATGCAGCTGATTTGTCCGGATATCAAGATGTATTCCTTCCAAATGCAAAAAGCTTGCTAGGTGAATCAGAAACCACTGCAACAGTAGCAAACAGACAAGTTCCAATTACACCTAATGTTCAATTAATCACAATTACTGCAAATGCAGACAGAAGCAATACTGAACAATATGTAACAGATGGCATAGAAGAAAACTATGGATTAGATTCTCTAGACAGTTGGGTAGGTGCTGCTGTACTTCACGCTATCGGATTAGATGACGGAAACAATGAAATATTTGATGATCAAAATGAAAATATAGAAGACTTCGTTTCAGTAATTACTGATTATGCTCAAAAAAATGGAAAAGTTGTTTTAGTATGTCCTAACACTTCAATATCAGTTCTATCAGCAAACAAATTGTCAAATGATGAATTGATTGCTTTAATTACACAAAAAAGAGATACTGATACAATTGCATACTTACATGTTGCAGCAAACGAAGTTCCAACACAAGATGTTGCAACAGGAATGGATTTGTTGAAATATATCGAATTTGGTAGTGCAACTCTAAAAGACGCTATCGAAGATGCTAGAAAATATGGTGCAGAAAATGCAGAAGAATTAGAAGCTTTGGGTGTTACTGCTCTGCAACAAATAAGCTTGGCAAACGAAAACTTCATTTCAGTAAATGAATTTGGATCAAAATCAAATGCTGAAATTTTAGAAACAAATATTCAAGATTCGCTAGACAATTTAAATATAGAAAACATAGAATTAGCACCAATTTCTTATATGCTTTCTAATGGCAACAAAACAGTTGTTCCGGTAATCATTCCGGAAACTACTCCGGCACCAACAACAGCTCCGGCTGAGACTACTCCGGCACCAACAACAGCCCCAGCACCAACAACTACTCCGGCTGAGACTACTCCGGCACCAACAACAACTCCGGCTGAAACTACTCCAGAAGAAACAACAACTCCAGAAGAAACAACCACCGAAGAAGAAACAACAACTCCAGAAGAAACAACCACCGAAGAAGAAACAACAACTCCAGAAGAAACAACTACTGAGGAAGAAACAACCACCGAGGAAGAAACAACCACCGAGGAAGAAACAACTACTGAGGAAGAAACAACTACTGAGGAAGAAACAACTACTGAGGAAGAAACAACTACTGAGGAAGAAACTACAACCGAAGAAGAAACAACTACTGAGGAAGAAACAACTACTGAGGAAGAAACAACAACTGAGGAAGAAACTACAGAAACAGAAACGGAAACAGAACCATCGCAAAGTGATGATGATCCAAATGGCGACGATGATACCGCTGGTTTTGAAGACGAAACAACTGAAGAAGAAACTTCTGAAATAGAAACTACTCCTGAAGAAACTAGCCCCGAAGAAACTACTACAGAGGAAGAAACTACTTCTGAAGAAGAAACTTCTGAAACAGAAACTACTACTGAAGAAGAAACCACCACTACTGAGGAAGAAACAACAACGACCGAAGAGGAAACCACAACTACAACTGAAGCCGAAACTACAACAACTGAAGAAGAAACAACAACAAACCCATCACAAACTGATAATGGACCAAATGGCGACGATGACAGTGCCGGTTTTGAAGACGAAACAACAACTCCGGAAGAAACTACAACAGCAGTAGAAACAAGCCCTATCGAAACAACAGCTGAAGAAACGACAGCAGAAGAAACAAGCCCTGTAGAAACAACTCCGGAAGAAACTACAACAACGACTGAAGCTGAAACTACAACAACGGAAGCTGAAACAAGCCCTGTAGAAACAACTCCAGAAGAAACTACAACAACGACTGAAGCTGAAACTACGACAACAGAAGCTGAAACATCAGCATCAACACCTGAAACAGAAGAAACTGTTCCTTCTATACCGGATACAAGCTGTGGCGATGACATTAAAATAGATAACGATCCTGATGGTATATTTGATAATACCCCTGGAAAAAAAGATCCGGAAGAAGCATAATAAATAAATAAATAAATAAATAAATAAATAAAAACAGGCTCTTAAATTAAGAGTCTGTTTTTTCACAACATTTAAATGCAAACATCAAGATATGTTTCGTTGGAATATTTATCCACTTAAATTCACAAGTTTCTTTTGTTTTGAGACAAGTAACAGTTGCATCTTTCAATGTTATTATGTCTTCATAACATTTGTCATGGTGAAAATCACAATTGCAATGATGCAATTTTCCCTCAACTTTTGAATTAGCCAAAGTACAAATCAAAATATCAGATTCTGTATGTTGTGCCAATTTGTATATCGCAGTATATGTTTTACACATAAAAACCTCCTAACTTTGATAATATAAGTTAAAAGGCTTCTATTTTCATTACACTTTTGTATATTTATATTTTAATTAAAGACAATTTTTTAGCTTGTTCTACATACTGCAAAATATCTTCTTCACTATTTAATTCAGTACAAGAAACAGTGATTTCAGAATCATTTTGTTTAATTCCGGCCAGTATCTTGCTTTCTTTCATAAATTCTAAAAACTTGTCCGAATTTCCAACATTTATTGTAAATTCATCAAAAAATTCTTTGTTTTTCAATTCAAAACCAAACTTTTGCAATTCTTTTGCCAATTTGTGAGCATTGTCAAAAGAATCTTGTGCAATCTTCAATAAACCGGTTTTTCCAATTTTTCTAATATACAAATTTGAAATAAATGCTATTAAAGCTTGGTTTGAGCAGATATTTGAAGTTGCTTTTTCACGTCTAATATGTTGTTCACGAGCCTGCAATGTTAGGCAATATGCAGTTTTTCCATTTTTATCAACGGTTTTTCCACATATTCTTCCGGGAAGTTGTCTTTTGTGTTTGTCACAACAAGCAATAAAACCCGCACTAGCACCGCCAAAATTCAATCCAACTCCAAAAGACTGAACATCTCCGACTGTGATATCCGCTTTTGGTGGTTCATATTTTACCAATGAAAGCAAGTCAACAATAGAAATTATTAATTCTTTATTGTTTTTTTGAGGCATATCAACAAGTTCACCAAATCTATTCACATTTTGGTAAACTTTTGCACACAAGTCCACATCTTTACAATCATCAGAAACAATAAGCTCAATATCGTTTGCCCAAAGGTAGGTTTTTATGACTTCTATATAATTTTTATTTATATCAGATGCAACAAAAACTTTATTCATTTTTGTGATTCTTGCCGCCATTAAAATAGCTTCTGCTACTGCAGTTGCACCATCATATACAGATGCATTTGATACATCTTGATTTGTTAAGGTACAAATCATTGATTGAAATTCATACATACATTCGAGCGTGCCTTGAGAAATTTCTGCCTGATAAGGCGTATAACAAGAAAGAAACTCAAATCTTGAAGCAACATCCGATATAACGGGAGGTATGAATCTGTTTTTGAAACCATTGCCTAAAAAACACAAGTAATCTGTTTTGTTTTGTTTTGAAATTTTGTTTAGTATTTTTTGTGCAATCATTTCATCACAACCGTCATCAAGATTAAAATCTTTCATTTTGACATCCGATGGTATGACATCAAAAATTTCATTGATAGATTTTATGCCTATAGATTTTAGCATTTCAAATCTGTCATTTTCTTTCAAGGCTTCATTGTTATACATTTTGTCCTCTTTTTATTGAACTTCTTCTTTGTAGTCATCATATTCCAAAAGCCCTTGCGAGTCACTTTGGAAGTTTTCTGCTTCAATTTTGATTAACCAAGCAGCAAAAGCATCTTCATTAATCAATTCAGGTGAATTTATTAATTCTTCATTTATTTCAACAACTCTTCCTGCAACAGGCATGTATATTTCACTGGCCGCTTTTACAGATTCAATTGTTGCAAAAACTTCATCTTTTGAATAGTTTGTACCAACTTCTGGAAGTTCAATAAAAACTATATCACCCAGTTGTTCAACTGCATAATCAGTCAAACCTATAGATACCGTATTTCCTTCTTCAAGAACCCATTCATGGGTCTTTGAACACAAAATTCCTTCTGGATGTGCCATTTTATTCTCCTATTTTTCGTATTTTTTTACAACAAATGGTTTTTTAGCAATTTTTGCATTACATAACTTATTTCTTACCATGACTTGTATGTCTATGCCAATACTTTCTTTTGGATTGTTAAGTTTTGAAACTAAATTTTCATCCATTCCATTAAACTCAATCATGCAAAAACCAATATTCTTACCCAAAGTAGGACTTGGGGCACCTGATGTAACAGTTCCTGCCTTTTTATTGCCTATATAAACATCATAACCGTTTCTTGCGATTTGTCTATCTTCCATAACAAAAGCAAATAGCTTCCTTCTTAATGGTTTTTGTTTCAATTTTTGAGCCAGAATCAATTCTTTGCCGTTATAATCTTCTTGTTTATCTGCCGGCACAAAAAATCCTAAAGAACTTTCTATTGGAGTAGTTTCTTCATTTAGTTCATGCCCATACAAAGGAAGCCCCGCTTCCAATCTCAAAGTATCTCTAGCACCCAAACCTACAGGAACAACGCCAAATTCTTCCTTGAAAGATAAAATTTTATTCCACAAATCTTTTGCATATTTGTGTTCAAAAATAATCTCAAATCCATCCTCACCAGTGTAACCGGTACGAGTCAAAATCAGCGGAATACCATTTAATTTTGTTTTAACAAATGTAAAAAATTTCGGTTGTTCACTTATTGAAACACCCAATTTTTCAATTATATACTTGGCTTTTGGACCTTGTAGAGCAAGCATAGAAAAATCATCACTTTTGTTTATTACTTCTACATCAAAGTTTTTTGCTTCGTTTTGCATAAAAGGAACATCGTTGTCGATTCTTGAAGCATTAATTACAATCAAATAGTCTATACCATCAATAACGCCTTTTGCATTGTAAACAATAATATCATCAATCAAACCACCCGCTTTATTTGGAAGTTGGCAATAAGTTGCACAGCCTGATTTCAAATTTGATAGTTCTTGAGGAACGATTGAATTTAAAAATTTTAAGCTGTCTTTACCTTTTATATAAACTTCTCCCATGTGAGAAACATCGAATAATCCTGCATTGTTTCTTGTTGCATTATGTTCTTTTATGATGCCCTCATATTGAACAGGCATTGCCCATCCACCGAAAGGAACTATTTTTGCACCTAATTTATTGTGTTCATCATACAAACTCGTTTTTTTATCTTCTAAAATCATTTATTCTTCCTTATCTAACATAAATTCTCGGCAAACGCATTTTTAGTCTGCAAGTAAGCTCGTAATTTATTGTATCCAGTTTTTTTGCCCAAGTATCGATATTGTCTTCTTTGTTTTCTTCGCCAATTAAAGTTATCACATCTCCAACATGACAATCCACATTTGTTATATCAAACATTATTTGATCCATTGTGATTCTACCTAGTTGTTTTATTGTTTTTCCGTTTAAAGAAGCAAAAATTCTACCGGACAATCCTCTTGCAACACCATCTGCATAGCCTATTGGGATAGTTGCGATTTTTGTGTCATTTTTTGCAATAAATGTATGCCCATAGCTAATTCCATCACCTTTTTTTAAAGTATGAATATTTGTTATTCGAGCTTTCAAACCCATAACAGGGAGAAGTTTTGGCATTATTTTTTTATCTTCTCTATTAAATGGGGTCAAACCCCACATAATAATCCCCATTCTCACCATATCATAACAATATTCAAAATAATCAAACATCCCCGGGGAATTTAGGCAATGGATTTTTACATTACGGATTTTTAAGGTATCCTTTATTGGTTCAACTACTTCTTTAAATTCCCTAATTTGTCGTGCGAATATTTTTTCATTTTCCACATCTGCAAAATGAGTAAAAATCCCTTTTAAATCAATATACTCAGCATCTAACACTTTTTTTGTAAAATCTTTTGCACAATCAATCCCGACACCGATTCTATTCATGCCTGTATCCAGTTTTATATGTGCTTTTAGTTTTTTGTTTAATCTTTTGTAGAGCTGTTTTGCCGTTTCCAAATGTTCATCGTTAAATATAGAAACAGCTATATCGTATTTTATTGCATTTTCAAATGCCCAGAGAGGACTCGCTCCCAAAACCAAAATAGGCGTTTGAATTTTGTTTTCACGAAGCTCAATTCCTTCATCTATACTTGCGACTCCAAAATACTTAACGCCACAAGCAATAAGCGTCGGAGCACACATCAAAGAACCATGTCCATAACCGTCCGCTTTTACAACAGCAAAAATATCAGGTACAACAGGACAATGTTCTTCCAAGTATTCTTTTATCTTTAAGACATTGTTTTCCAAATTGCCTAAATTGATTTCAACCCAAGCATCTCTATTTTTATTTACGAAAGTTCCACGAAAATTTTGCATTTTATTTTCCTATTTATTTTGAAGCTTAAACAATCTGTACGTATTTTCCATTAAACATGCAATTGTCATAGGCCCTACTCCACCGGGAACAGGTGTTATATATCCTGCTACGTTTTTTACTTTTTCAAAATCAACATCACCAACAAGAGATTTGTCCAGTTGTTTAGTAATACCTACATCTATTACAACAGCACCTTTTTTTACCATATCGGCTTTTATTAATTTTGGACATCCTGTTGCACTTACTATTATATCTGCATTTTTTGTTATTTTTTTAAGATCTTTTGTTTTGCTGTGTGCAATAGTCACAGTAGCATTTTCATTAGAAAGCAACAGTGCAGTAGGTTTTCCGACAATATTCGAACGCCCAATCACGACCGCATTTTTTCCAACCATATCAATATTGTACTCTTTTAATAATTTTATAATGCCTTTTGGGGTGCAAGGTGTAGCATAAGCAGGCAAATTTGCACACAATCTGCCCATATTTATCGGATGAAATCCGTCAACGTCTTTTTTGGGATCAATAAGTTCAAGTATTTCTTGTGCATTTAAGTGTTTATACAATGGAAGCTGAACCAAAATTGCATTTATGGAAGGAGTATTATTGAGTTCATGGATTAATTTGATGAGCTGCTCTTGGGTAATTGACTTGTCAAATCTGTACACCGAAGATTTTATGCCCAATTGTGCAGATCTTTTTTCTTTGTTATTCACATATATCTTGCTTGCAGAATCGCTATTTGCCAAAATGACAGCTAACCCCGGTTTTTTTGGCTCGTTTTCTATTGTTTCTTTTAGCTTGATAAAAATGTCGTTCGCTACTTTTTTTCCATCAATTATTGTACTCATTTTTTCCCTCTAATTAAAACTCAAATCTTGGAAGATTAATTCTTGTATAAAAATTTTCCAATAATTCCGCAATTTCTGTATAATTCACTTCTTCCATTTCGGGTATCGTTCCGATTAAGTCAAGTTCAAAATCATGCAGCAACATAAGTGCTTTGTGTAAAAAGTCTTTTTTGGTTTTATTTAAAATAACGCCCATTTGACCATTTGAGACATATTTTCCTGATGAATTTGAAATCTTAGATGCAAGAACTACACCATCTTTTGTACAAGGTGTAACAATTAATGCAACATCTGTCGGATAATCGACCAACAAATTCAAGTATTTTAAGTCGTATTCGCAATCAAACAAGACAAAATCATATCTTTCGATTAATTTTGCAACAGAGTCACGCATAATTTTTGTCGAAGGGCAACGGCAGTCTTTTGGTGTAACAAACCAAGAAGAAATAACATCTACATTTTCGTCTATAGAAACAAGAATATCTTCCAATGCCCATTCAATATATTCTTGTTTTGACATACCATCAGGAATACCTGTCTTGTATTCATGTTTTCCTGATTTTATTCCATATATTGTATTTTTGGTTTTAATACCAAAACTATCAGACAATTCTAAACTCAAATCATTATCTACAAGCAATATTGAAGAATTTTTGAATTTTTTTTTCAATAGATTCAAAAAAGCTCTAACTATAGTAGTTTTTCCACTTCCTGATTTTCCGATTAATGCTACTGTTGAAGTCATCTATCTTCCTTATTGTATACTTTTTTATTTTAATACAAACATTTTATAAAATGTAGTATAATAATTCTTATGAAAGAAAAAATACTCCTAGCTTCAGACCACGGCGGTTTTGAATTAAAAGAAAAAATTAAACAATACTTACTTGAAAAAGACTATGATGTTTTAGATTTAGGCACAGATTCAAATTCTTCTTGTGATTATCCTGTTTTTGCAAAAAAACTATGCAAAGAAATCATAAACAACACTTCTTCAAAAGGAATTTTGATTTGTGGAACAGGTCTCGGTATGCAAATTACAGCAAACAGATTTAAAAACATTAGAGCAGTTTGTGTATCAGATACATACAGTGCAAAAATGTCAAGAGAACACAACAACTCAAATGTATTGTGTTTGGGGGCTAGAGTCTTGGGGTTTGGTTTGGCTGTAGAAATTCTGAATGTTTGGTTAAATACGGATTTTCAAGGCGAAAGACACCAAAAAAGACTCTCCATGATTGACGAATAACAAAATATTACACGTTCTTAATATTTTTGCATTTTGCTTTTTCTATATTTAAAATTAGAAAAAATATTTTAAAGGAAAAAGAAATGAAAAAAGTATTTGTAATTTTGGCACTTATGCTTATTGCACCCGTTTTTGCCTATGAAGTTTCTAATAGAACAGATGGCAAATTTGAAAAAATGACACAATCAGTAGGCTATACTATATTGAACTCAAACAAAATTCAATACAGAACGAGCTTCAGTATAGCAAAGAAAGACTACGCAAATGCTTGTGCAACATACAGCGGAAAAGAAATTGTCGTAACAAAAGGATTATTTAGAGCAATAAGCACAGAAGACGAATTAGCTGCAATACTTGCTCATGAGATTTCTCACATAGTAGATTTCAACAAAGGAATAATGAAGGGTTATTTTAGTATTATTCCAAATATGATTAGCCCTAGAAAATATGAAAGAATGGCAGACGAAAGAGCTGTTGATTATATGGTAAATGCCGGCTACAATCCGGTTGCAATCATTGTTGTATTGAACAAATTGGGCGATGAACAACGATTTGAAGTTTTTTCGGCACATCCTGTTACTTCAAAAAGATTGCTTGCTGTATATGAACACATCTACAAAAAATACCCACAATATTTGGTTAACAACTCGTTTAAAGATGATTTAGCATATCAAAACTTTCTTTTGACTTCAAAAGATGCTAGAAAGAAAATAAGATTGTAAAATGAAAAAAGTTTTAATTTGTTTTTTGGCTAATATTTTCTTTGCAATGCCGTCTTTTGCAATAATAGAAGACTTTATGCTAGAAAACCTAAATCCAAATTTAAAAATAAATAAAACCTCCTACCAACCAATAGAAGATGAGTTTGCATTAAAAACGCTTGATAAAAATTTAAAAATTCAAGAAAAACGCTACATACCTATTGTTGATGAAAATTTGCCTGTGGGAACTTTTTATGCAGTTGATTACTATTCAAAAAACAGAAATTTTGATTTTGAAAGTACAGATACTACAATAATAAAAATAAAACCCTCAAAACATTATTCAACAAAAAACAAATTAGAAATAGGAAAGTATCTTGAGTTTTATTTGGCAGATGATGTATCTATCAACAACAAAACATACAAAAAAGGAACAAAAGTAAAAGCAAGAGTTGAGAACATTTCGCCAAACACAATGGGTGGAGTGCCTGCTAATTTGACTATAGGCAACTTTATTTTAGATAACAACAATATCAATTCAAATATCGAAGTTACAGGTGCAAATAGAGCTCTTTGGGTTTATCCTGTAGGATATCTAGGAAGTGCGTTTTTTGGAGCAGGATTGTTGTTGTTTTTAGTAAAAGGCGGACATGCAAAATTCACGCCCGCCAAAACATATGAAATTTCTTACTAATTTTCTTGAAATTATTTGCCTTGAATTTGGTTTACAATGTCGCTTAAGATATCTAGCGATTTTGTAAACATTTCAGAATTGTACCAATCAGTAAACGAGTCGAATTTTTCTGCTAACTTTTCATCAGAAATACTCGTTTGGATATCGACTTCTGCAGCCAAAGAAGATTTGATATTTTTTACTTCGCAATTAAATAATGCTATTTTATTTGCTTTTTTCAAACTTGGCAAAGATTTTAATGTAGAATTTGCAACAAACATTTTATCTACTTCAACTAAATTCTTTATTGTTTTTATATCGATTTTTTCGTTTTCATTTGTAGAACAAATAAACAAGTCTTGTGCAGATTTTAGGGATTTAATTTCAGACAAAGGACAATCTACAATACACATTCTGCCAACGTTTTCAAGTGCCGATATATCAGAAAGTTGAGAGTTTTGTGCAATCAAAATGCCTGCGTCTTTTAATTTTGGAAGCGATTTTACTTTTGAATTTTCCATAGAAATCGAGCCTACGGCTTTTAGTTTTGGTAACTTTTTCAAATTTTCTCCAACAAAAAATCTGCCAACAGCCTTTAAGTTAGGCATTTGAGTGATTTCGGAGTTGTTGTCCATAATTATTTCTTGGCAAGCAACCAATGGAAAAGTTGTTAATTTTGATTTTCTTGTTTCAAATTTACCTGAACAAGCTGCAACGTTCTTTATTAAGTCGTCTTCATTTATGCCTAATTCTTCAAACGTTGTACCTTTTGGTTGGCAATAATTTGATATTATAATCATATTGTCACTATTTACTGTAGTTTCAATTCCATACTTGTTAAAAATATCAATCGCCCATTGAACTTCATTCATAACTAATGTCTCCACTATAAATATCCTTCTTTATGCATTAATACAAAAAATAAATTCCCAAAAAATATTTTTTATATCAATTTTACTTTTTTTGATTTCAAATTGTATATTATTTTTTTATTTTTAAAAACTCCATAAAAAATTTCATCGTTTTCTAATTTGAAAAATTCTTTTTCAAAATCATAATATCCATCAATCGCAACATAATTGTCATAAAATATATCGCAATTTTCAAATGCATCTTTAACATTTCCATACATAATTGCAAATTCTACAGTATTTTTGCCCAAAAGTTGAGCAAGCGGAGTTTTCAAATTCGGGCCTGCAGGAATAGCACGAACAGGATTTTTTGGATTTGAAATTGTTCCAAAGCATCTTAGCAAACATATTTTTAAATTGTTTTTAAAAACTTCATACTCATTCAAACCCTTCGTCAAAACAAACACATTTTCATAACCGACAAAATTCTGCATTGGAAACGTATTTGTTTTCAATTCAAATGGTCTTTTGACAGGCATGAAATCTTGAATATTGTAGTTAAAATCTATATTTCTTTCTATGATTCCAACTGCATCATTAGACAAAGTTTTTGAAATATTGTCTTTCATTTTTAAATTGAATTGAAGTTTGTGATTTTTTGTCTTGTTATTTATTTCAGCAGAAAATTTTATAAATTTTGAATTGTTATTCAAAACAACATCCAATTTGATACCACTAAACAAAAGTCTTAAAACGCTTTGTATATTTCCATCGTACAAAATTTTTGATTCTTTTAATTCAAGCTCTTTATATTCGCCACAAGGTGCAAAATTGTAGCTATCACCTTTGTCTTTTATATCTGTAATAAAAATCTCATTTTTTTCTTTAGTTTTTTTATTTGATATGAAAATTTTGTTCTTAATGACTTGTAATTTTACAAAATCATTTTCAATTGAAGAATTTGTAATTTTAATTCTTTTTTTTGGTTTTAAGACTTTAACATTTGAAAAAGAAAACTTTTTGTTATCGGAAATTTCAACCAATTGTCTATAAATCTTTGTTATTTCTTCTGTCACAGGAATTTTGTATATATTTGTTAAGTCGCTATCCAAAAATCTTTCTTCAAAATCCAAAACTTGTGCATTATCTAGAATATATGGAAGTTTTAATTCAATTGTGTCGATATTGTTAACATTTGAAAAATTAAAAAAACCAAGCGTATTTTTTGAAATTTGTTTTTTTGAATATTTTTTTTTGAAATTTTGGACTATATTTTTTTCAATTGAATTTAAAATATTTTTTGTTTTTTCAAAACGATAGTCAACATTTTTTTTAACCTCATCTATAGAACAGCCACATATACCGTCGTGAGCATGGTTTTTTATTAATTTTTCGTATGCAAGAAAAATATTTTTTTGATATTTTTCATCCAAATAAAAATTCAAAGGCTCTATTATTCTGGAAATTTTATTTTGCAGTATTGCGTTTTGAACCTTTTGAGGAATGCGAGAAGAATAAACTCCGCCCAAAATATACGTATCGGCATTATCTAAAAATTCAACTTCATTTGTTTTGTTTTTAAAATCAATATTTCTAAAATACTCAAAAGGACTCGTTAAAACTATTTCATAATCATTTAATTTTTTATTTATTTCTTTAATCTTTTCATTTGCATTTTTCAAAATTCCAAGATGATCTCCACCAATAGGCAAAAGTAATGTATTTTTTGAAAATCTTGAAATTTTTTCCAGATATTTTTCAAATGCCGCCATATCAACATTTTCATTATGTAAAAAATCATTGAAATAACCACCAGAAAGCCAATGTGTTTTTATTTTGTTTTTTATAAAATTACAATCACAATTGATTTTTAGGGGATTTACGCCACGCCAAATAATTGATGTATCGATATCATTTAATTCTAATGCTTCAAAAATCGAATTGCTAATACCAAAAACATCACATATATAGCCTATAAAATCTTTTTGCCCAAATTCTTTTGAATATTTTAAACCAATTTCAAGATTTTTCAACATCGAAGAAAAGTTCACCAAATACGTATCACCACTGACAAAAAACGGGCCGATTGCGAGTTTTTTCAGTTGAATCAGTTTTAAAATTCTTTCTTTATTTTCAGGCTTAATTTTTAAATAATTCAGAAGAGCAACCACTTGTCCATCAAAATAAAAAAAGGGTGCTAAATCTTCTTCCAATTCTTTAATCACACCATCAACAACATCAACCAATCTTATATCAAAATCTTCTTTATCTCGATACCACTCCATATCCCAATGAGTATGAAGGTATGCATAAACTTTTTTCTTCATAGCCACATTTTATAACATATTTAATTTTTTTTGTAAAATATCATCCAAATATATGCAATTTTTTATTTTACATATTATGGATGAGTTTTATTTTTTTTAAATGATGTATGTTGAAAACACAATAGGCGAAGATTTTAATATCCCCAAAAAGAGTAAATATGAATAAAAGTACAAAGAAATCATTAGAAATCGAAATTTTAAACTGCAAAAAAAGACTAAAAGAGTTGGCACCCGATATAGAATTTGACGAAGAAAAATCAACCGAGTACAACAAAGTAATCGTACAAAAAGCAATTTTACTGGATAACTACAAAAAATTATCTTACAAACCAAGCCTCAAAGAGAAATTGGAAAATATCCTGACTTCAACTGTTTTCAAAAAACGTAAAGAGTTGATTTGTGATTATTTCTTAAGTTAAAAGGGTTATTTTCTTTCATACAAACCTGTAATGGTTGATTTTGCAATAGCATGTTTTAAAATTGCTTCTTCTACTTTTTTTGGTTTATCAGTGTTTTTGACATTAATTTTATCTACATCAAGTGCATAAACCGTAAAGTTGTAATGATGGATTCCATGACCAACAGGAGGACAAGCACCGCCAAAACCTATAGTTTCAAAATCTGTCACAGTTTCTGTTGCACCTGCAATTTTTCCTGCTTTTTCTATAGAATTTACTTTTGACGGAATATTAACAACGAGCCAATGATACCAGCCGTTTTCTCTAGGTGCATCAGGGTCATGACATATTATTGCAAAGCTTTTTGTATTTTCGGGAGGATTTATCCAACTTAGTTGCGGAGAAACATTTCCGCCATTACATCCATAACCGTTAAAAACTTGGGCATTAGGCAGAATCTCATTGTTTTTTAGTTCTTTGCTTGTTAATTTAAAAATATTTTCTTGAACTTTATCTAATGCACTAGACATAATCACTCCTCCAAAAAATAAACAAAATATTAGTAATACAATCTTTTTCATAAAACTATTTTTACACTATTGTTCCAATTGCTAAAAATATAGCAAAAAATAATGCAAAATTCCTCCCTAAATACATTCTATACATAAAAAAGTCAATTTTGTTCTTTTTGATTACTTGCCAATTTTCAAACGGGCCATAATACCAACGAGGAACAAATTGAATATCTTTTATATTTATATAATCAATCAAAGATTCAGTCAACTTTGTTGCAATTGGTAACGTTAAAAACACATATAAAGAATTTGGATTTAAAAATCCACCCAACACCCCAATAACGATAACCATATACGCAATTGCAATTATTATTTTTAATATATTTATAGCCATAATTTTACTTCCGGATAAAATACACAAGGTGTTTTTTCCTTCTTTTACGTCAAATTCCCAATCCATTATGTTATCCGTATGCAAAAGTACAATAACGGCAAAAAATATAGCAATTGAAACATAAAATACAGAAAAATTCATCTCGCCTGTCATTGCTAAATAGCCGCCATTTATCATCAAAGGCCCATATATTAAACCAATCACGACTTCTCCTAAGTAGTATTTTGGAGAAATAGGATAAAACAAAGCAAGAACAGCCCCTAAAAAAGCAAACACTAATACATAAAAAGACACGGTAAATGCAAAATACAAACCAATTAAGAGAGGAAATAAAAATAAAAAAGCAATTATAATTTCAACTTCTCTCAAAGAAAAAATTTCTTTTAATATCAAATCGGCCTTTAATGTAAATCTTTCAAATGAAATTTCTTTAACCGAAGTGCAAGTTTTTAGTTTTTTCTTTACATCAATGTAATCATCAAAGAGATTTGCACCCAAATGCACACAACACAGTGCAAAAACCAATAAAATAAAATTAATGTACGAAAAATCAATGTAGTAGTGTGAAAATGCCCAAATTACAATACATGATGCAAATGTAACAGGCAAAGCATAAAAACGTGTCAATTCTATGAAATTTGAAAAAAATTTTTTAAAAAAATCCATAAACAACTCCACATTTGTCATCACAATCAGTATATATTAAATTTTTATATTTTTTATAACATAAGTGGGTATAATAAAAAATGTAAATTTATTTTTTTAATGTAACGTTTTTTATATCGTTTTACAAAAGTTTACAAAAATAGTTTACGATTGAATTATAGTAAGATTTTTTAGGTTTGATAAATAGTATTTGTGTTGTAAGTTTAAAAAAATCATTTTATTATTTTGTAAAAAATCGTCGATTTTTGGCTATTTTATCGCTTTTTTTACTTGCCAACAAAAATTCACCAAGTATGATAAATAAAGCTAGAAAAATAAGGAAAGATATGTCAAAAGACGTAATTGAACTAGAAGGCACAATACTGGAAGCGTTGCCAAACGCAATGTTTAGAGTAGAACTTGAAAACAAACATGAAATCTTAGCCCACATTTCAGGCAAAATCAGAAAAAACTTTATAAGAATTTTGCCAGGCGATAAAGTCAAAGTTGAAATGACACCTTATGACTTAACCAGAGGAAGAATAACATACAGATTAAAATAAAGGACAGAAAAATGAAAGTAAGAGCATCAGTAAAAAAAATATGCAAAGACTGTCAAATTATCAAAAGACGCGGCAGAGTGACAGTAGTTTGCAAACACCCAAAACACAAACAAAGACAAGGTTAATAATAGGAGAAAATAAATGGCAAGATTAGTTGGGGTAGACTTACCTCGCAATAAAAGAATGGTTATAGCTTTAACCTATATCTACGGAATCGGACCAACAAGAAGTGCTAAAATTTTAGCTGCTTGCGATATTTCTCAAGATTTGAGAACAGACGATTTGACAGAAGAAGATATCAAAAAACTAAGAAACGAAATCTCTCACTACACAATTGAAGGTGACTTAAAAAGAGAAGAATCATTACACATTAAACGCTTAAGCGAAATTAATTCTTACAGAGGTATTCGCCACAGAAGAAAACTTCCTGTACGTGGTCAAAGAACAAAAACAAATGCAAGAACACGTCGTGGCAAAAAAACTGGACCAATCGCAGGTAAGAAAAAATAATCACGCAAATAATAAGCAGTAATAAAAATTACAAAAGGAAAGATAATAATGGCTAAACCTACAAAAATAAGAAAGAAAGAAAGAAAGAATATATTACAAGGTGTTGTTCATATCCAATCAACCTTCAACAACACTATTGTTACTTCAACTGATACTCAAGGTAACGCTGTTGCTTGGGCTTCAGCTGGTGGTTGCGGATTTAAAGGTGCTAGAAAAGGTACTCCTTTTGCAGCTCAATCTGCAGCAGAAATCGTAGCCAAAAAATCAGTTGACCAAGGTATGAAAAAAGTTGAAGTATACGTTAAAGGTCCTGGTTCAGGCAGAGAAACAGCTATCAGAGCTATTCAAAGTGCAGGTCTTGAAATTACATTAATCAAAGATGTTACTCCAATTCCTCACAACGGCTGTCGTCCACCTAAAAAACGTAGAGTATAGTTTTTGCATACTCACAGCAAAGCATTAACAAAAAGTAAAACAAACATTAATTAACAATAGGAGCTAAAATGGCTAAATATACTGGACCAACCAATAAATTATTCAGAAACTATGGTGTTAAAGATTTATCAAATCGCAAATTAACAACATCTATGAGACAAAATGCGTCCGGACAACACGGCGCAGCTAGAAAGAAAAGTTCTGATTACGCTTTACAATTAAAAGCAAAACAAACTATCAGAATGACTTACTTAGTTAGCGAAAAACAATTCGCAAAATATTATGAAAATGCTTCAAGAAAAACAGGTGTAACAGGTACTATCATGTTGCAAACTCTTGAATCAAGATTAGACAACGTTCTATATAAAGCAGGTTTTGCTATCACAAGACGTCAAGCTAGACAAATTGTAAACCACGCACACGTACTTGTTAACGGTAAAAAAGTTGATATTCCATCTTATTTATTGAAAGCAGGCGACGTTGTTACAGTTAGAGAAAATTCAAAACAATTCGTTAAAAATGTTATGGAACAAATCGACCTTGCATTGAATTTTGCTTGGTTAACCGTTGATAGAAACGAATTATCAATAACATTTGACAGAATTCCACAAAGAGAAGAATTGGATCCTGACTTCAAAGAACAACTCGTTATTGAATACTACTCTAAATAATTAGGAGAGAATAAATTATGGAACTTAAAATTAAAAACATTAATACAACGACATCTTCTGATGGCTCGCAGTACGGTAAATTCGTTATTGAACCATTGGAAAGAGGTTATGGTGCTACAGTTGGTAATGCTCTAAGACGTGTATTATTATCCAGTCTTGAAGGTGCCGCTATAACATCAGTTAGAATTGAAGGTATAACTCACGAATACACATCAATTCCAGGTGTTGTTGAAGATGTAATCGATATTATGCTAAATCTTAAATCAGTTGTTGTAAAAACAGATTCAATCGAACCACAACACTTAAGATTAGATGCTACAACAGCAGGTCCTGTTTTAGCAGGCGATATCGAACTTCCTGCAGGTGTTAAAATTGTTAACCCTGATTGTGTAATTTGTACATTATCACAAGGTGGTTCTATCCACGCTGATATCACAGTAGAAGTTGGCAAAGGCTATGTTTCTGTTGATGTTTTAAAAGAACAAAAAAACGGATTACCAATAGATTTGTTACCAATTGATGCTGTATTTATGCCTATCAAAAGAGTTAGCTACAATGTAGAGCCTGCTCGTGTAGGTGAATCACTTGATTTTGACAAATTAACTCTTGAAATTTGGTCAAACGGTTCTATAGAAGTAACACAAGCGTTGTCAAAAGCTGCAAATCTTCTAATTGAACACTTTAGCCAAATTGCAGGCATTACAGGTGCACCTGTACAAACAAAACAAGAAGTAGTAGAAAGTGTAGAAGAACCTGAAGAACCATCATCTTCTATTACTATTGAAGATCTTGAATTGTCTGTTAGAGCATACAATTGCTTAAAAAGAGCAAGCATCAATTCAATGAGCGAACTTCTTAAAAAATCAGAACATGATTTATTAAATATTAAAAACTTTGGTAAAAAATCATCAGACGAAGTTATTGAAAAACTTCACCAAATGGGACTTGACCTTCAACCAAATCCAGAAGGCGTTGATGATTTAGAACTTATATAATATAACTCACTAAACAAAAAAGGAAATAAAAATGAGACACGGTCGTAAAATTCATAAACTATCCAAAGCAGCTGACCAAAGAAAAGCGTTATTGCGTACATTGGCTTCTCAACTGTTTTTGAATGGCGAAATTACAACTACAATGGCTAGAGCAAAAGCTCTTAAACCATTCGCCGAATCTATCATAACTTTTGCAAAAAAAGGCGATCTTGCTGCTCGTCGTGAAGCAAAAAAAGACATTTATGATATTGAAACAGAAAAATATATCGATACTGAAACAGGTGAATTGTTTGATACATTACCTGAAGGCAAGAAATTACCTAAACAATCTGTATTAAGACAATTATTTTCAGTTATCGGCAAAAAATATGCAACTCGTAATGGTGGCTACACAAGAATTCTTAGATTAGCTCCAAGACGTGGTGATAACGCAGAAATGGCATTAATTCAACTAGTGTAATGCCGGAAAAATTCAGATATATTATCTGCTTTGAATTTCTTGGAACTGATTTTTTTGGCAGTCAAAAACAGCCGGACAAAAGAACCGTTCAAGGAGAAATAGAAAAAGCACTTTGCACATTGACAAAAGATAAAATTACCACAATATTTTCAGGCAGAACCGATGCAAAAGTTAGCGCAAAATTTCAAGTCGCACATTTTGATTTAGGTTTCAAAATTAAAGATATTCAAAAATTTCTATATCATATTAATTGTATATTGCCTGATGATATCAAAATTTTTGACATAAAAAAAGTAAACCCAACTTTTCATTGTCAAAAAGATGCCAAATATAAACACTACAGATACTCAATATTAAACAGCCATGTTGCTTCGGCCTTTAATGATTGTTATTTGTTTTATCCATACAAAAAACTGAATATCGATAGAATCAATGAGTCATTATCGTATTTGGTTGGATATCATGATTTTTCAGCTTTTAAATCAAAATCAGACAACCCGTACAACGATTGTATGATTTATTTTGCAAAAGCTCAAAATTATGTTAATAATTGGCAAAATTTTATCTTTATAGACATTGTAGGAAATAGATTTCTCTACAACATGGTACGAACAATAGTAGGGCAGATTTTGTTCATTGAAAGAAATGATTTAAATCCAAATTTGATAGAAATTATTTTAAGTTCAAAAGATAGAACAAAAACAGCAAACGTAATCAGCGCAAAGGGACTGACATTAGAATATGTTGGTTACGATAATGTAAATGACTATATAAAAACAATCTCATCAAAAGGAAGGTAAATAATGAAAACATTTAGTGCAAAACCACTAGAAGTAGAAAGAAAATGGTATGTTATTGATGCAGATGGTCAAACTCTAGGTAGAGTAGCCGTTGCAGCAGCTAACATCCTAAGAGGAAAAAACAAACCTCAATATACACCAAATGTTGATACTGGCGATTTCGTTATAATTATTAATTCTGAAAAAATAACAGTATCAGGCAAAAAAGAAACTGATAAACTATACAGATCACACTCAGGATTCCCTGGTGGTTTTAAAGAAATCAGCTTCAAAGCTATGATGGAAAAAGATCCTACAAGAGCTATCGAAAAAGCTGTTAAAGGTATGCTTCCACACAACACTCTAGGTGACGAACAATTCCAAAAATTAAAAGTATACGCAGGTGCAACTCATCCGCATGAAGCACAAAAACCTGTTGCATACGAATTAAAAGGAGATAAATAATGACAGCAAATAAAAATGAGATAGTAAAAACAGGTCGCAGAAAATGCTCAATCGCTGTTGCAAAAGTTGTTTCAGGTAAAGGTAGAGTATTCATAAACGGTAAAACTCTAAAAGGATACTTTGGTAACAGACCATCATTAGAAATGACTATATATAGACCTTTAGTTTTAACAGAAAACCAAGACAAATTTGACGTAAGAGTTAAAGCTGTTGGTGGCGGTGTTTCAGCTCAAGCAGATGCTATTCAGCTTGCTATTTCAAGAGCATTGCTAGAAGTTAACGAAGAATTCAAACCTGTATTAAAACAAGAAGGTTTATTAACTCGTGATGCTAGAATAAAAGAACGTAAAAAATACGGTAGAAAAAGAGCAAGAAAAAGATTCCAATTCTCAAAAAGATAATTCGAGAGAAAGAATCAAGAGAGATACAAAAAAGCCATTGCAACAACAATGGCTTTTTACTTTTTTATTAATTTTTGTATCAAAAATTAAAGTAAAATACAGTTTGTGCCGTAAAATAACATATAAAATGTGTAACAAATATTAACAAGATGGCAATTTTTCAATGCAAAATGTTTTTATTAAGGTAGATCCCCTTAATAAAATGAGGAGATTCAAAAAATGCAACAGTCTATTAAACAAAGTATAAAAAGATTGAAAACATTTTTAAATTATTCAAAAAATTATTTAAAAAGAAACAATCCAATAAAAAAGTTTAAAAAAGATTTTGTTGCAGGTTTAAAAGATGCACTTTCAATTAACAAAAAAAGAAAGATGATAAGATACAAACTTCGTTATCAAATGCGTCAATTAAACCAAATGGAAAAGTTAATTGCTCAAAACAATGAACATACTTTTCTAAGAGGTAATAAGTTTAATGAAATGAGATAACTATGGGCATTTTGCTTGCACAAATGAGACTTGCACAAATAAATAGTTACAGATCGGATTTAGAATACAAAATCCAACTTATTTCATCGACCAAATTAGAATTATCTTCGCAAATTAATGATATGGTTGGTCTAGGTTCTGATATGGAACCGGATAGCCCCGAAATGAAAGCATTAGAAAAGAAAAAAGAAAGACTAATGCAAGCAGAAAAAGCTCTAGATCAACAACTACAACGTTATCAAACACAACTTCAAATGATAGAATCAGAAGAACAAAGTGTTCGTCAGCAATTAAGCCAAGCCATACAAAGGGCTTATGCTTAGTCAAATAGGGATTTGATTAATTTGTAGCTTAATTCCAGTTTCTCTCTGGAGGCGTTTTTTAGATAATTGTTGATTTTTAAAATCAACAATTCATCAGTATTTTTGTGTTCAAAATTAAACAATTGCTGAATATCGACATTTAATGCAAATGCGATTTTTTGAATATTTTCTATTGTCGTAAAACACTTACCGGTCTCAATACGACTCAAATGCCTAGATTCAATATTCAAAAGTTCAGCAAGCTGTTCTTGGTTTAAAGAACGACTTTCTCTAATCTCTTTTATCCTTGCACCAAAAGATTTTTTTAAATCCATTCGTCACCTCAAAATATAATTTTATATATTTCTAAAAGCGTTTTTAAGGACATTATTTGTTGATTTTTTGTTGACTTTCTACATTTCATGATGTAGCATGAATTTAATTTGTAGAATTAAACAGGATTTTCTCTATTTTATGTCTAAAAAAACAACTAAAGGCTTTACTTTAGCAGAAGTTATGATAACTCTAACTGTAATTGGAATTATTACAGCCGTTATCATTCCTGTTGCTAATAATTCAAAACCAAATGAAAATGTAATGAAATTCAAAAAAGCCCACAATACCCTCTACCAAGTAATATCTATGATGATTACATCAGACAACTACTACAAAGATGGAGATTTAGGAATAAGGGCAGATGGAACCCAAATTGCAGGGGATTATATCGGAGATGATGCTTCTACGACAGGTTTGTATTTCTGCAATACTTTTGCTGACTTAGTTTCAGCTAAAAACAACTGTGCAAAGAGGGCGGAGTTTACTGTTGGTAATGGAGTAGCTGAATATGGTTTTGCAATAGGAATGGGAGCTATAGGGGACGGAAAGCAAAATACAAAAAATATTACAAACCCAATACATCAGTGGGATACAGTAAGAACGACAGTCACGCAAGAAGAAATTGATAAAACAAAAGGTTTATTAGATAAAGCTTGCAAAGAACACACTGAAGAAGGTGAAGAAATAAAAACAACAGATAATATTGTTTATTATGAAATATCAACTATTTATGCAAAATTCGGGTCAGCATGCCCCGGAGTATCTAAAGAAAATGGTTTATTAAAAGAAGGAGAACCGGAGCCGGAAAAACAATATCGTTGTTTTGGAAAATATGCTTGGCAAGAACGTTACCGCTACGAAGATCAAGACGGAATGGATAATGCCTATAAAACCTTTTGCATTGATGTTGATGGAATTCCATCAGGAGGGAGTGGAAATTGTGACGATGTTAAAGACGTTTGTCCTTTTGGATATGGAATAAGGGCAGATGGAAAAATTCTATCCGGAAAAAGAGCAGATGAGTGGCTCGCCAAGTCACTAAACAACTAAAGTAAGGAATTTAAATGACCAAAAAAGAAAAAATAATAGCTGTTTGTTTTACAATATCTTTCATTCTTTGTATATCTTCTTTGATATTTACAATTTATCATAACAAACCTGATGGCTATATTTTTAATATCGAGAGGTTATTCTAGCCAAATATCAAAACAGCAATAATAGTTGCAACAATCAATGCAATATTAAAGTGAAAAAACGTTGGAATGCAAGTATCTTTTATGTGATCATGTTGTTTGTCGGTATTCAAGCCTGCAGTTGGCCCCAATGTTGTTTCAGAAGCAGGAGAACCTGCATCACCCAAGGCTGCTGCAGCGGATAAAACAATAATAGTAGATGGGACAGACAAACCTATTTTTAAACACAATGGCACGAATAAAACCGCTAAAATCGGAATGGTACCAAAAGACGAACCTATCCCCATTGTGATTAACAAACCAATTAAAAGCATAACAATGGTAGATAGAATTTTGCTGTTTTCAATATAAGGAAGCATGGAATTTAGCAAGCTATCTATCCCGCCTGTATTTTGAATAACAAGGGCATATCCTGCACAAACAAGCATCACAAAAGAAATATATCCCATCAAACCAACGCCTTCGTTGATTAAAAAATCCATATTTTTGTGAGAAATTGCTCTAAAACCAAATATAATTCCAAGCCCAATCAATGCACCCAAAGGAAGAGAACCACTAATAAGCTGAACAACCAATGTTGCAAAAGCACCAATCAATGTAATATAGTGTTGTTTTGTGAGTTTTAGGTTTTTGTTTTTTATGCAATCTTTGTTATTTTCTTCTTCTTTGTATATTCTCGGTTTTCGGTATGTAATAAATACTGCAATCAAAAGTGCAATAAACATTGCAAAACCTAAAATCCAGTTGTAATGCCAAACATTCATTTTTTGAACAGAAAGACCGTTTTGAGTCAAATTATCCGCAATTAAACCTTGAAAGATAAGACCAAAACCAGCAGGTATTGCAATATATGGAGCTTTTAGTCCAAAAACCAAAACACATGCAACAGCACGTCTATCCAATTTCAGCCTGTTCATTATACAAATAAGAGGCGGAATTAAGATTGGAATAAATGCGATATGTACAGGAATGAGATTTTGCGACATTATAGAAATAATCGTCAAAATCCCCAAAAGCAGGTATTTGTTGTCTTTTATTATTTGGGAAATTTTTATTGATAAAATTTCTGTAAGTCCTGTATGAGTCATACTTGCAGCTAATGTTCCAAGAAGAATATAACTAAGAGCTGTTTCAGAATTTTGACCCATACCTGAAACAAACAAATCCATAATCTTTGGCACCGTCATACCGGAAAGCAGCCCTGCTATAATTGCACTAATCATTAATGAAAACAAAACATTAATTTTTAGCAAACACAGAACGCATAAAGATATAACAGATATTACAACGGGGTTTAATTCCATAAAAAAATACTATCACAAAAAATCACTTTTTAACAATTTCAAAAACCCCGAATTTTAATTCTTTTTTTAATAAAATATATTTAAAATAATAATCTGATTTCGATTTTGTTTTGTTCATTTTGAAAAATGTGCCATCAGTAATAATATAGTTCTTTTTTGTTTTATCTAAAGAATTGTAAAATTCTTCTATATCAAGAGGCATAATTCTATAATAAAAAATTTGCTTTATACTCTCAAAACTCGTTCTATCGTTGTGAAACACATCAAAAATCGTGATATCATTTTTTTTAAAATACAAATCACTGGCAGGAGAAATATCTGACCACCAATCCAAACAATAAAAAACAGCATTTGTTTTATCGATATCGTTTGAAATTATTTTTGCTATTTCTTTACTGTTTGAGCTATATACCATAGGAATTTCACCATCTTCAAAAAGAAAACAAGGAAAACAGCAAAATACAAACACGCACACGCTCAGATATTTAATGATTTTGTTTGAAGAAATTTGTCTATAAAAAAGCCAATGCAAGAAAACAAAATAAACATAATAAAAATAATGATTCCAAAAACTAGCCCCATAAACAAAACAGAATAAAAAAGTTAACGATAAATAAGAAGTTAAAAACAAGTATAGGATAGTTTTTGATTTTTTGAAAAAATAAAAAATCGAATAATAAAACAACATAAAAACGCAAATATGAAAAATTGTCGTATAAAAATAGTCAGCTTTTGGAAAAACAAGAAAATGAGCCAACATAGAAACAAAATTATTATGGTCACTTTGGCTGTTGTAGGGTCTTAAAACTCCTGCAAACTGTATTAAAAGCAAAATTATATTCAAAACAAAAAACATAAAAGAAATTTTAAATTTTTTCGTTTTCTTTTTGAACAATTGAAACAAATACATTATCCACAAATAAAAACAAGGAATTAAAGTCATTATGCTTGTGTTTGAACAAATAAGAAGTAACATCGAAAAAAAGCAAGGTTTTTTATATCTAAGACTAAAATTTGCACAAATTAAAAACAAAAACAAAATTCCAATAGAATAACATCTTGCAACAGGTGCAAAATACAACAAAAACGGAGTAGAAAATGTAATCAAGATTTTAGAAAAAATATCAAAAGGGGCTTTTTTCCACAAAACAAAAATGCCTGACGCCATAAACAGCCAATTAATAATCAACATCGAATAAGGATAAAGTTTCAACGCCGAAAAAGGCTTCAAAATCAAGTACCAGAGTATATTGTGACCTTCGATTCTTGTTAAATATAAAATCTCGAAAAAATTCAATCTCGAAATCTCAAAAGCATGAGTTTCATCCCAAAAAGGAGTCCGATTTAGTGTAACAATAAGAGTAACAAGAGAAAACAGAATCGGAATCACGAAAGATATTTTAGTTTTTGTATTCATTTTTTAGCCAATTTAATACTTTATTTAGAGATTTTGACCTGTGAGAAACAGAAGCTTTTTCTTCTTTTGACAGTTGTGCCATACCTTTTTGTTTTTCATTTACAAAAAATATAGGGTCATATCCAAAACCGCCTTCTCCTTTTTCTTCTTCTAAAATTGAACCTAGGCATTCTTGTTGAGTTTTGAATATAATATTTGCATTTTTATCCAATAAAACCATTGCACAGACAAATTTTGCACTTCTATTTTGTCTACCTTTCATATTAAACAATAATTTTTCAATGCGTTTTTTAGGGGTGGTTTCATATCTGGCTGAATAAATCCCCGGTTCGCCGTTCAGTGCTTCGACACAAAGCCCTGAATCATCTGCCAAAAACAACTCACCACCGCCCAGCAAAGCTGCTGCTTTTGCTTTGCATAGTGCGTTAGATAAAAAATCGTCACCATCCTCAACAGGGTTAAATTCACCTTTAGGCAAGACGAATTCAACATCAAAATCTTTTGCAATAAGATTTATTTCTTCGACTTTGTGCGGATTTGAAGTAGCAAGTGTAATTTTTAGCATTTATTTACCCCACCTTCTTTGTCTTTTGTTGAATTCGTCAACAGCAATCATCAGTTGTCTTTTATCAAAATCCGGCCAAAAAACATCAGTAACATACAGTTCACTGTACGCAATTTGCCACAAAAGGTAATTGCTTATTCTTTTTTCTCCACTTGTTCTAATAAGCAAATCGGGGTCCGGAAGATTGTATGTATACAAATTTTTTGAAACAGTTTCTTCTTTGATGTCATCAGCAGAAATTCCTGATTTTATTATGTTTTTTATAGCATAAACGATTTCATCTCTTGAGCCATAATTTATTGCAACAGTAAGGACTACGCCTGTATTTTCTTTTGTTTTTTCTTTTGATTTTTCAATTATGTTTTGCAAATTTTGATTTAATTGAGACAAATTGCCGATAAAATTCATTTTTACATTATTTTTATTTAACTCATCCAATTCGCAAAGCAGAGTAGAAGCCAACAAATCCATCAAAAAGTCAACTTCTTCTTTTTTTCTGTTCCAATTTTCCGTAGAAAATGCATATAGTGTAAGATATTTTATGCCCAAATCATCACACGCTCTAGTTGTTTTTTTGAGTGCTTCAACACCTTTTTTGTGCCCCATCATAGATGGAAGAAATCTTTCTTTTGCCCAGCGGCGGTTTCCATCCATTATTATTGCAATGTGTTTTAGGTTGTTGTCTTTTATTGTTTCTATTATTTCTTTTTCATTTAATTCAGACATTTTATTTTCCTTTTTGTATAATTAATTTTATCTTGAAAAAGTTTCGTTGTCATTTTTTCTGTATTTTATTGCATAAATCCAAAGACAAATTTTTTCATTTGCTTCAAGAGGTATAAATTGTACTGTGTAGTTTTTTCCGACAAAATCAATTTCGCCTGTTTTTTCATTAAATTTTCGAAGCGGGTTTTTTACTTCATGACGAGTAAACGCAGTTGTCGTAAGCAAAATTGAATTTTCGTCAATATATTTATAAAATTCATCCGGATTCAATAATTCAGTATTGAATCTTATGTGGCTTCGCATACTTTCGTACGAAAATCTATTTTGGTTGAATATATCATAGATTTTTACTTTGTTTTTCAAATACGGAAGTGCACTCGGAGCAATATCTGACCAAGGATCCAGACAGAACAACTTTGCATTTTTTAATTTTTCATTTTTTAAGATTTCTATTGCAATCTGTTTTGATGTTGAATTGTTTATTGTTGTCATTTTTGAATCAATAAACAAACTCCCTTTGAACATAAAACATAGAAGGATTATAAAAAACAATATATCAAGGACTTTTGGGATTTTGTTTTCACGTCGCAAAATCCAAAAAGCAACAATAAAGTAAAAGTAAAAATAAAAATAATGCCAAAAATTTCCGCTATAAAATACAGCAAATAATACAACCATTGAAAAATAGCTAAACAACAAAAACAAAAGAGTTTTTTTGTTGTTTTTAAAACTAAAAATAACAAAAACAATAGCACATATATCAACACTTATCCTCAATACACTCATCAAAACAGATTGCACAGGATATTGAGGAATAAAAAACACAGGGTGCAAAATATACCCAAAAAAATCCCTCAAAAACGCCATTTCAGGCATTTGTTTCAAAAAATCCGAATTAGGTTCAAAAACTTGAATCATTACAATTAAAATATTTAATAGAAAAATAAGCAAAAGCTTTCTGAAGTTTTTTGTTTTGAGCGATTCAAACAAAAATATAACACTCAAATAAAAAGCCCCAATAAACGCCATAACAGAAGTATTCATAGCAAGACACAAAAACAAAAGATATCGAAAAGGTTTTTTGAATCTGATTTTATAATAAGCCAAAGCCAAAAAGATAAACAAAATCCCGATACTGTAACATCTTGCAATAACGCCCCACAAAAACAAAAAAGGCACAGAAAAAGTTATTAAAAATTTTTCAATTTTTGAAAAAGGCGCTCTTTTCCAAAGAATATATATAGCAAAAGTTGAAATCAAAGTGTTTATTATTTGCATAGAATAGGGATAGAATAAATTCAATTTCGCAAAAGGAAATATAATCAAATTCCAAACAAACATGTGACATTCTAATTTCATCAAATCAAGATACTCAAACAAATTGCAATTTTGAGAAATAAGCCACGCTCTAGCTTCATCCCAAAAAGGAATGTGATTGAAATCCAAAAACAAACACAAAATCAAGTATACAAACGCAAAAATAAAAGCGATTTTTTTATTTTTCATTGCAGTATGCTCCTATTTCATAAATTGCAAATTCACTTTTTTTATCTTCCAGCCTTAAAGAAAATTTTATTGTACAGTATTCACCCTTGTAATAATGGGTTTTTGGATATTGCGTATCAGATGTTTGAATCATGGAAGCAATTAAATAATTCTTTTTATTTTTATCTAAATTTTTCACAAATTCATCGGGATTCAAGGGCATTCTTTTTGATTTGAATGTCATTTTTAGGGCATCAAAACCACTTCTTTCAAAACCCTGCATATTGTATACGTTTATGTTTTCTTTTTTCAAATACGGCAAAATGCCGACTACAGACCTATAAAAATCAAAACAGAAGTATTTTTTTTCATTGTTTTTGTCAAATTCCAGAATATCTTTTACGATTTTTGGATATTCTGAAGTGTTTAAAACATAAACTTTACCGTCTTTCAAAATTGAATAAGGATTCAAAAGTAAAAACAAAACAAAAATAAAAAATATCTTCAAAATCTTTGTTTCTTTGATTTTTTCATAGCCCAGCCAAATAGCAACTACATAATTAATAAAATAAAAATAATAATGCCAGCTAGCCCCAATATATATTTTGCAAAACAAAAAAGTAAGTAAAAAACTGCTTGTTAAAAAATAAAATAAAGAAATTTTTGATTTTTTAAAAAATACAACTAAACTCATCCAAAACAAACAAAATACCGAACTTTTGAATAAAATTTTTGGTAAGGTTTCAAAATGAAAATTCAAAAAAGGATAAAAAACATAAGAAAAAAGATTTTTTAAAAATTCATCTACAAGAGTATCTTTGTTTAGTATGTCAGGATTTTTAACAAAAGAAAATTGTACAACGAAAAACAAAAGCGTTAACAAAAAAATAGAAAAAATGCCAAAAAAGTCTTTTTTTGAGATATTTTTTTCTTTAAAAATTTTATAAACAAATATAGTAAAAAAGCAAAAAGCACTAATCATGCCTATTGCTGTCGTGTTCATTAAAAAAAACAATAAAAAAGAATAAAGTATTGGACGGTTTTTGTTTAAAAAATATGTACACAAAAATATTAATAATATAGTTAAACCGTAAGGTCTTGCAACAATCATAAAATAAGAAAAAACAGGATAAGAAAAAATAAAAAGCGTTTTTTCTATAGTATTAAAAGGTGATTTAAACCAAAAAAATAAAACCATTGCAAAAGATATGCAATAACTTATAGCCAGCATTGGATATGGATAAAATTTCGCACAAGAAAAAGGCTTTAAAATCAAATACCACAAAATAGGATGACCTTCTACTCTTGTTAAATACAAAATTTCTTTAAAATTCAATCCGGAAATAAAAAAGCTGTGAGCTTCATCAAAAAAAGGTGTTCTGTTTATTGCAACAAAAAAAGTTAAAATAGCAAAAACAAAGAAAATCAAGATATTTAATTTTTTTTTGATACAGTTATACAACATATTTTTAATATATCAAAAGTTATGCTAATATAAAAATATGATAGAAATTGTAATATTATATATTTTAAGCAAATACGATGCAACAATATACAGATTGTCAAAAATAATTGATGAGTATTTTTTTGCATATTTAAAATCAAGTACAGGCACAATCAGTCCCGCTTTGAAACGTCTTGAAAAACTCAATTGTGTTGATTTTGAAGAAAGTATGACAAAAGGCGGAATGCTCTCAAAAACATACTCAATTACTCCAACAGGCAAAAAACACCTCACAGAACAGCTCTTGACACTAAAAGAACCGAATCCGTATCATGTATTAAATACAGTAAAAATTGCGATATATTGCAGTGACAGTTTGAGTGTCAATGAAATAGTAGAATTCAAAGAAAATCTGATATCAATTCTTGAAATACTCAAAATAAAAATCGAAAAAGGTACAAGCAGCGAATATGTTTCTTTAAACGAAATTCAAAAACAAACAATCAAAATTACAATGACTGAAATAGAAAGCCTAATCAAACTTCTATGAAATGTAAAAATTTAATTCTTGTTGAAGATGTAGAAAAAAACTCAATAGCAAATGAATTAGGCATCAAAAAAGGTGACAAAATACTATCAATTAATTCAACTATTCCAAAAGACATTATTGAATACAGTTATTTAATTAATGACGAAGAAATTAATTTGCTCGTTGAACACGAAAACAATGAACTTGAAGAATATGAAATAGAAAAAGATTTTGATGAAGATTTGGGCATTACATTTTCTAGTGCAGTTTTCGACAATATAAAAAGATGTCAAAATCGTTGTATCTTCTGTTTTGTTGACCAACAACCAAAAGGGCTTAGAGAATCGCTTTATGTAAAAGACGATGACTGGAGATTGTCGTATATTCAGGGTACTTATGTTACATTGACCAACTTCAAAGAAGAAGACTGGCAAAGAATAGAACAATACCATATTTCACCCCTTTTTGTTTCTATTCATACAACAAACCCTGAATTAAGATGCACAATGACTAGAAACAAAAATGCAAAAAATATAATCGAACAATTAAAACGTTTCAAAAAAATCAAAACAAAACTCCATGCGCAAATCGTCCTTTGTCCTGATTATAATGATGGAAAAGAATTAAAAAGAACTTTAGAAGACTTGAAACAATTTAAGTCAATTTTAAAATCTATCGCAATAGTTCCGGTTGGAATCTCTAAATTTAGACAAGAAAAATTTAAAAGAGTAGACAAAAAAATCGCAACCGAAACAATAAAAATCGTAGAAGATTTTAATAGAGATATAAAAAAACAGATAGCAATGGCATCTGATGAATTTTTTGTTCTAGCAGGTATAGAAGTACCTGAAAAAAAATATTATGGGGATTTTTTGCAAATAGAAGACGGCGTTGGTTCAATAAGGCTGTTAAAAGATAGCTTCAAAAAATGCAAGAAAAAATTCAAAAAAAGAATAAAAAACAAAACAAAAATCACCATTGCAACAGCAAGCACAGCTTATAAAATATTTAAAGAATTTCAAAAAGAAATAAATATTGAAAATCTGGAATTTGAAGTTTTAGAAGTTAAGAACAATTTCTTTGGAAAAGATATTAATGTTGCAGGGCTTATTGTTGCAAGCGACATCATAGAAACAATAAAAAACAAAAAAATAGAACACCTGATTTTGCCTGCAGTTATGCTCAAAAAAAACGGGGATGACTATGAAGATGTGTTTTTAGATGGAAAAACGCTAAAAGATATTCAAAACACAGACAAAAATATGCAGATTCATATTCAAAAAAATTATTACTCGTTCGAAGAAATATTAAAAATTGTAAATAATTTATAGCTTTTTAGCAATGTTTTCTCCAAAAAATACTTAAATAATATATACGAGAGATATATTATCAGGAGAAAATTATGAAAGTCATTAAATTTATCGGAAAAATTATTAAAACAGTAAACGAATATGATAAAAAATATCGTTTAGCTTAATTTTGTAGCAATTTTTAGTTGTTTTTGGGTTTTATATAAATATGGAAAACATTTCATCAATACAAAATTCATACACAGTTTCACCTGAATTGCAAAAAAGAAAACAGGATCAGGAAAACTTCACTGCTTTAGATAGAGAAAAATTAAAGCAGGATACAGTCAATTTAGCAAACAAAACAATTGAAAATGCTAATGAAAATTGGCTGTTTAAAAAAATGAAAGATTTTGGTGTAAAAGAACCCAAAAAACTATTAAAATCCGTTTTGTATACTACAATCACAGTTGTTGGCCTTGGGGCCATAGGGAACAAACTGTCCTCTCCAACTTTCAATTTAGGTAACAAAGTTGATGATGTTTTATTAAAAGATGGGGGCATTTTAAACAAAATATATATGCCTATTTCGAATTTATTCAAAAAAGGCAAGACTACTCTGTCTGAAATACCAAAACACTCAAAAACCCTACAAGACATACAAGAAACAGTAAAAACTCGTCCGGCAAAAATAAAATGTACACAGGCAAGAGGCTATGAACGTGGCCCTGTTGGTATTTTTATTGCGACACTAAACGATATTTTTGGCAATGTAAAAAACAACTTTGCAGGAAAATTTAGTGGCCAAGCCGGAGAAGTTGAATTTAATAAATCTCTAAAAAAACTCGTCGGGGATGATGCTGCTGTAACAAAACTTCTTGATGCAATGAACCCCAATTCTTCTGTTAATACACAAGAATTTTATGTTGAATTAACTCAAAAAATAGTTGCCAATGCAAAAAAAGTAGATCCGTCTATTGCAAACAAAAGTACCGGAGAAATTCTTGAATTATTACGTAAAAACGGACTAAAAGGCAAAGGTCTTGATGTATCTGATTTTATTAACTTAGAAATGAAATCAGACTCTATATTTACAAAACCAATTGCCAGTTGGTGGCCTGTAAACTTCGTTAATAAAGCAGGAAAGAAAGTTTTCGGTGAAAAATTCAGCTTCTGCCAAGGTAACTTATTTGATTCATTAATAAAATTCAATGCAATCAATGGTTCAGGCGCAAAAACACTTCCGGGCAAGTTTATTCAAAAAGCAGTTACTTTGCCAACAGAATGTATTTCAAACTTTGTAAACGACAAATCAGGTATGGGTCTTTTACTTGCAAAAGGTCTTATTGATACATATAATACCGCACAAGATGCTCCAAAAGAGAAAAAAGCAAAAACTGTCGCAAACGACTTTGCAACACAGGTTCTCCACTGGGCTCTTGCAATGCCAATCTCTTATGCAGTACTTTACAAAGGTATTGGCAGCATGAAAAACTTGCAAGGTTCGACTTTTATAACCAAAGGCTTGAAACAAGTCGGAAAATTCTTCGGTATGGGACTTGATAGTTGGGTAAAAGAAAACGGCCAATGGGTATTTAAACAAAATACAAATAAAGTCACAGGCTTCTTGGGTGGTGCATTAAGATTTTTCGGAATGATGTTTGTAATGAGTCCTCTTATTTCTAAACAAATTTCAAAAGTAACAAACAAAGTCTTTGGAAAACCATACAACAAAGCCGAAGAAGAACAAAAAAAGAGACAAGAAGAACAAATGAAGCAAATTATTCCTGAATTGGGAATTTCGCAAGAAGAATTAATAAAAAAATTACAAAATAATCCGCAAGCGGCAAATAGAATCCAAACTGACCCAAAATTAATTGCGGAAATTCAAAAAAATCCAAAAGCATTGGTTGATATATTGGATGGCAAAGACATCTCAAATCCACAAGTCAAAAATAATCCTCAAAACAATGGCTCAAAAAATGTAAATGACTACCAAATCAGCCAAGCAAATATGAATTTGCTAAACAAAAGAAGAACTTTAACTTCTAATCCAAATACAATTTCAACTCCAACTTCATCTGCGACAGCAAAATCAAAAGAACCAAATAAAGCAACGTCCGAAGCTCAAAACAAAACAAAATCCAGAGATACAGCAACATATATTCCTTCATCCGCTCCGGCACCTACTCCAACAACTACGTTGTCAAACGAGCAGTACAATGAATATACATCTCAAATGTCCAGAGCTGACAAAATTTTGGCAAAAGCGGAAAAATATATTTAGATATTGCCGTAAATCTTTTTAACAGTATTTATGTCCCTATTTGAAACTTCCGATTTTTCTTGCTTGTAACTTGATGAATCAAAATACATAATATCGCCTTTTTGTGGACTGTGGGAAATTATTCCTAGAGCATGCCCTATCTCATGGAGTGTTGTCGACAAGAGATTTTTTTCATCAATTACTTTTTCTGTTTCAGGCTCAAGAAGGGCAATTTGGATTTTTGCTTTCGTTAAATAACTTTTTCCAGTTTTTGGATCTTTTTTTGAGTATGTTTTTGTAGAACCCAATTTCACTCCGTCCAATTTTTTTACACAAAAGCAAGTTATATCTGCATTTTCTTTTTCTTTTACAAAAGTAAAATGCACCATTGTTCCCAATGCCTCATCCCAAATTAAAAATGCTTTTTTTAAAAGCTTTTTGTTTTGCGATTTTCCAATATATACTGTGATTTTTTGGGGGTTTTGCCAAATCGCAACTTTTGACAAATCAGAAAAATAATCCCCAATATCCAATCTTTTTGAATTTTCTTCTGACAATTCTACATCGTTGTATTTTACAAAATGAATAAGCTCTTTTTCAGAAGCAGAATTCAAAAATTCGTAAATGTTTTTTGATTTTTCGATTAATTTTTTATTTTTTATCTTATCTTCATTTTGAATTATTTGTTTCAATTCCAGCTTTGCTTTGTTAAATTCCATCATATTGAAAAACGCCAAAGCTCTATAGTATCTGTATTCTATTTTTCCGGTTTCGCTTATTATTTTTGCAAAACATTTTTCTGCCGAATAATAATTTTCAACTTCATAAAACTTTTTTTTGCATAAAGAAAATTCTTTATTCAATTCGTTAACTTTAAAAACTAAAATTAAATACTTTGTTAAAAAAAACAAAATTACAACCAAAATCAAAACGCTTGATATTAATATTATAATTTTCTTTTTATTCATTTAAACAATACTTTTTGTTAGTCTATCATTTCTTGATGTTGACAATATATTTCTTAATTTCATAATAGCTTGTGCATGAAGTTGACACACACGGGACTCAGAAACGTTAATTGCTTCGCCAATTTCTTTTAGGGTCATATTTTCATGATAATAGAAAACAAGAAGAGTTCTTTCTCTTTCCGGAAGTTTTTTCAGTGCATTTTCAAGCTCTTTTTTAGCGTCTGTTTTTTCTATTTCGTCTTCAGGACGAGAAGATTTTGTATCTTCAATAGTATCAATGATTTCAACACTATCATCGCCTACAGATTTTTTGTCGTAAATAGAATTTACACTAACATCAGACGACATTATTTCCAAAACTTTTTCTTCGCTTAAACCCATCACACCGGCGATTTCGTGAAAACATTGACCGTCCACAAAGTAGTGTAAAAGGAATCTTAGGTATGATCAACAATATTGACAACTATCC
>CAKUUG010000008.1 GCA_934692665.1 uncultured Candidatus Melainabacteria bacterium
TCATCATTTACTTTGATTTCTACATTAGAAATAGGGAATATTTTTTTTCTGCCTACTGCAACTAAAATTTTATCAAATTCCAATTCTTTTTTTGAATTTAGTATAATTTTGTCGCCTTGAATTTTTGAAATAAAATCATCTTTATGAAAAGATATTTTTTTTGATTTTAATATTCTTTCCAACCTTTTTTGAATATCAATATCCATATTAGGTGCAAGTGACTTTGCTTTTTCAACTATTGTAACATTAGAGCCAAAGCTTGATAAAATTTCAGCCCACTCAAGACCAATTGCACCGGAACCGACAATTACCACATTTTTTGGCAGAGAATCCAGATTGAACATATCGTCTGAGTTTAAAATTTTGTCTTTGTCGAATTTTAAATCAGGAAGTTCAAAAGGGATAGAACCCGTTGCTATAACAAGATTTTTTGCATGATAAGTATTGTTATCGGCTTTTATTGAAATTGTATTGTTTTCAATATTAAGTTCGGCTTTTGAATTTATAATTGTAATTTTTTTTGCCAGCGAAAGTTTTATTGCGTTTTGAAATTTTGCTGTTATTTCTGATTTTCTTGATAGTATTTTTTTCCAATCAAACTCAACATTATCAGCATTTATGCCTATTGATTGCGAATTTTTTATTTCTGAATATAAATTTGCACTATGAAGAATTGCTTTTGTTGGAATACAGCCACGATTCAAACAAGTGCCACCCAATTCATTTTCTTCAAATGCTATAACAGAAAGTCCGTTTTTTATAGCAGAATTAGCTGCCTCAATTCCGGCACTTCCCATCCCGATAACAGCCAAATCAAACATTACATTCCTCCCAAAGATTTATTTTTCTATTATATCTTGAACTATATCATTTGCAACAACATATGCAGTTGACCAGCAATTTTGTAAATTGAATCCGCCGCAAAAACCATCTATATCTAATATTTCTCCGCAATACCAAAGATTTTTGTGAATTTTTGATTTGCAGTTTTTTGTCAGTTCGTCGAGTTTTACGCCGCCTGAATTTACTATTTCTCCGTTTGATTCTATATCTGTTATTTCTAATTTTAGTGTTGAATAAGATTCTATTTCTTTGTTTGAAACTTCTGCAGCTTTTTTGTCAAAGTTGTCTATTATTGAATGTGCAAGCGATTTTGGAACGAAATTTGAAACAAGATTTCCGATTGTTTTTTTCGGATTTAGTTTAATTTTTTCTTTTAAATCGTCAACATTAAACAATTTTATTTTAATTTCATAAGGAAAAGCTTTGTCGACATTTTTAGATGAAACAACAAAAGCCAAAGGACCTGATATTCCATTTTTTGTAAATAAAAAATCACCATCAATACTTTTTACACTGACACCTGTCGGATATTTCATATTTTTTATTTTTAAGCCTAAAAGAGCTTTTTTAAAAGGAATCAATGTGTGATTAAAAGAGGTAATCAGATTTTCCGTACCTCTTGAACCTGCACAAATAACTATGTAATCAAAGTCTTTTAATTCGTCTTTTGAATTTATTTTTTTATGTTTTAGTTCTACGTTTTTAAATTTTCTTAGTTCATTGAGCATTTTGTCTTTAACTTCTTTTGAACTATTGGAAACAGGGTACATTCTCCCGTTTGTATCCGTATAGGTTTTAATTCCTATTGAATTAAAAAAATCTATAGAATCCAAATTAAAATGTCTTGAAAAAATCGAATACAAAAACTTTTCTCCTCTGGGATAGTTTTTTGCAAAAGTTTTTACATCAGAAATTGAATTTGTGATATTACAACGAAAACCACCGGTAGGCAAAATAGTTCTTAGAATCTGGGATTTATCAAAAATACAAAGAGAAAAATTGTTAAAATTTAATTCTCTAAATCTTCTTAATATGTTAATAGCACAGTATACTCCGGAAGGCCCTCCACCTACTATTGCTATTTTATTTTGGCAGTACTGTTCCATACAAAAAAACATCCTCCGGATAAGTCAGTTCATCATATAATTCTGAAATTGTTTTTTGAAATACCGGATGAACCAAATCTGATTTAACTTCCAACATAGGAACTAAAACAAAAGCACGTTTATGCATTTGGGGATGAGGGATAGTCAATATATTTGGGATTGAAAAAATCTCATCATCATACATTAAAATATCAATATCAATCGTTCTTTCATGCCATCTTTTTTCTATTTTCCTATTTCTACCCAATTGTTTTTCAATCATTTGAGTTGTATTCAAGAGATCAATAGGTTCCAATGTTGTATCTATTGCAACAGCAGCATTTAAAAACCAGTTTTGATTTTTAATTCCCCAAGGCTCAGTCTCATAAAATGATGAAGTTTTAATTACTTCTATTTCTTTTGTCATACTAAGAGCACTAACTGCTTGTTGAATATATGATAGTCTGTCGCCTATATTTGAACCGAGTGATAAAAATGCTCGTGCCATTATTTTACCTAAAAAAATATTACATTTAACATTTTATTATTCTTTTGTTATAATATCAATAACAATAGTTTAATCTGAGGAGTTTATGAACAAAAATCAATCTACAGGCATTTTTATTCTTGTTGGAGTTATTTTAGTGATTGTTTTATCATTGGCATTTGAAGGCCCTACAACTTCAACTTCGGATATTTCTTATACGCAATTTTTAAACAAAGTGCAATTGGGTGCAATCGAAAAAGTGTCGATAAATCAAGACACTCTTAGTGCTTTTCCAAAAGAAGACAATACAAAAAATATCGAAAAACAACAAAAAACAAGCCAACAAAATCCTTTAGGCTTTACATCCGGTGAAAAAACTCCTCAAAAAGTTTTTAGAGTTCAAATACCTCAAAACGATACAGAACTTTATGATTTGTTAAAAGAAAAGAATGTTGAAATTAACATACAAAAACCTCAAACAAATTCTTGGACAAGTATGATAGGAAGCGTTTTAATACCTTTGATTTTTGTAATCATCATGATAATTTTAATCGTTAAAGGTATTCAACAAACAGGCTCTTCTGCTCTTAATTTCGGCAAGTCTAAAGCAAAATTGTTGCAAGATGATAAAATCAAATTGACGTTTAAAGATGTCGCAGGAATTGACGAAGAACGCCAAGAACTTGAAGAAATTGTAGATTTTCTAAAAAACAGCGAAAAATATACAAAACTTGGTGCAAAAATTCCAAAAGGCGTACTTCTTGTTGGTGCTCCGGGAACCGGTAAAACATTGATGGCAAAAGCTGTTGCAGGTGAAGCAGGCGTTCCTTTCTTTTCTATATCCGGTTCGGACTTTGTAGAAATGTTTGTCGGTGTTGGTGCTTCTCGTGTTAGAGATTTGTTTGAACAAGCAAAAAAACATCAGCCTTGTATGATATTTATTGATGAAATCGATGCTGTTGGTCGTCAACGTGGTGCCGGTATGGGAGGCGGTCATGATGAACGTGAACAAACTCTTAACCAGCTCCTTGTTGAAATGGATGGTTTTGACGAAAATACGAACATAATCGTAATTGCTGCAACAAACAGACCTGATATTTTAGACAGTGCACTTTTGCGTCCAGGTAGATTTGATAGACAAATTTACGTAAACGAGCCTGATGTAAAAGGCAGAGAAGAAATATTAAAAGTCCATGCAAAAAATAAAAAATTATCGCCTGATGTTGACTTAAAGGCTCTTGCAAAAAGGGTTCCGGGTTTTACAGGTGCTGATTTGAAAAATTTATTAAACGAAGCAGCTTTGCTTGCAGCAAGAAACAATGAAGAGTCAATTTCTATGTCTGATATTGATAAATCTATCGATAGAGTTATTGCAGGCATAGAAAAGAAATCTACTGTTTTAACTCAAGAAGATAAAGAAAGAACAAGTTATCACGAAGCAGGTCATGCTGTAATACTAAAACTGCTAGAAGATTGTGAAGAAGTTCAAAAAATCTCTATTATCCCTCGTGGTAGAGCATTGGGACTTACTTGGTATACTCCAAAAGACGATTCTAAACACCAAACAAAACGCAAACTTTTAGCTCATATTACAGATTTATTGGGAGGTAGAGTAGCTGAAGAAATAATCTATGGTGAAAATGTTTCAACCGGTGCTTCAAACGATATGCAAAGAGCTACAAAATTGGCCAGAAAAATGGTTTCTCAATGGGGTATGAGCGATAAAATGGGTTCTATGACATACGGCGAACCACAAGAACACGTATTTATGGGTCGTGATTTTGGACAAACAAAAGACTATTCAGAACAGGTTGCTTACGAACTTGATGTTGAAGTTAAGAAAATTATCGACGAAAAATACGCCCTAGCTAAATCAATTTTAACCGAAAATCGAGACATTCTAAACGAACTTGCAAATGCACTTTTAGACCACGAAACAGTCGACGCAGCTGAATTTGACGAATTAGTTGAAAAAGTTAAAACAAGAAGAAATGGCTAATTTTTAAAAAATATTTTTCCCGATCGTTCTATCGATCGGGTTTTTTGTATTAAATAAGTGTTATATTAATCTAATACCATTTTCTCTTATCCGAGTAAATTGGATTATTTAAAACAGAGGGAAATCTTGCTTAGTGCGAAGAGTGGTCAAAATCTCTATATAGAAAAAACTTCTTGCAAAACGAAAGTGCCATTTATTCTTTCAAGCAGCTCAATAGAGTAAGAAGTTTTTTATATTTTATTTATTTTATTTTATTCGTCATCTCCAACCGGAGGTTCAAGATTTTTCGTTGGAGGAAGAATGAGTGCATCTTTTTCTGATGTGTTGATTTTTGGTTTTATTGTAGGTGTGTGCGGTTCTGTTTCATCGTATTCATCAAGAGATTCTTGAGGTTTTTCTTCAGGAAAATCTGTTTTTTGAGTCTTATGATAAGATTTTGGCTGTCCAACTGTTGAAATATGAATCTTGTAGGTTGGATTTTGTTCTGATGTTTCTTCTTTTGAAAGTGTTTTGCTGTGGAACGATACAACAATCTCTTCATTTGTATCAACAGAAAACATATTTGATAAAGCTAAAGGTTTTATTTCTTCTTTTAGAGGTGACAGTTCATAGTCTTTTAAGCCTTGAGCATATCTTGACAACATTATAAAACTAGCGTTTTTGTTTTCTTTTTCAATATAAATATCATAACCGTTTGTTGAATCAATATTTATTACATTTATACCCGGAAAAATTGATGTAACATCAGCCAGATTTAATGTTTTTGTGTTAAAAAGTTTTCCATTGAATGTGATTTTTGCAATTGATAATTTGTCATAATTGTAAATATAAATTTGTCCTGAATTGATAAACAAAGACGAGTTGCTTTGGATATTCAACTCTTGTATAGGTGAATATGCAAAATTGTATATTGTGATATTGTTGTTTTCATCCGGATAAGAAATAATATAGTTGTTATTTCTAAGTTCCATTCCCTGTTTGAATTTTTGCCATTTTGTATCAGACAAACTATAAACATAAGCAAATTCTGCACTTGGAGCAGCTGATGCAATATTTTTTCTTAGTTGTGAAAAAATATCTTTAAAAGTTGTATTTTCGACATTTTCATCGAATGTTTCTTCGAAAATTTTATACGGGTAATCTTTTAAAAAGTTTTCATCAGTGTATGCTTTTTGTTTATCCAAATAGCTCAAAAACAACGATGAAAGGGGAGAGTATTTGTTTTTGTGTATATAATTATTGAAAGATTTTTTGAAAGAAGGCTGCATTTCTTGTGTAGTCGTTGCATATATATTTCTTGCAAACAAAAGTTGTTTTGTATCGTTATACAGAATGTGTTCAATGATTTTCTTTATCATTAAATCTGTCTGATTGTTATAATAAACTTCGTACGTACTAATTTTATTTGTTAGTCTTATTGGCTTTTGCATTAAAATTCCGTCATAAGAAGTTGGTTTATCAAATTTTGCTTCAAGTTTCAAAAAATCTCTCATTGATGGAGATACTAATTTTGAGTATTTTTTTGCTATGAATTTTTTATTTGGATATAAAAAGATAGTATTTTTGTAAGAATATGCACTAACGCCGGTGTTTTTTAGTTGTTTGTTAAAATATAGCGTACATTTTTTTGTTGTATTTAAATTATTGATTTTTTGGCATTCGGGATGTTTTTCGCTCAACAAATATTCATTCGTAATGTTTTCGAACTTGTTGAGTTCGTTGATATAGTATGAAAAAATTTGCTCTTTCTTTTCAGTGTCATCTTTCGAGTATTTCAAATACAATTTTAAAAAATATTCATTATCAGAAATATTTTTGCTGAAATTTTCGACTGTATCAGAATTTTCCAAAATTGGTATCAAAGATGGTTTTGAAATAAAGTTCTTAAACTGAAGATATTGTCGTGTTTCAGTTTGCTTATTTGACATCATAAACACTAATACTGTTAAAACAATACTTATAATAAACATTACAGAAAAAGCATCGAATATGTTGCCTTGGTATTCTTTTCTTTTTGCAAAAAATTCAAAACTTTTTGCATTGATATTATTGTTAAATTCGCTATTGTTAATAAAATTATCGTACACTTCTTGTGCTGTTGCTTGAAAATCCTTTTGTTTGTCGATTTTATGTCCGCATCTTGCACAATATACATCAAATTCACCATATTCAAAACCGCAATTTGAGCATTTATTTGTCATATTTAACCCTTATCCATTATTGTTTGTGCCATATTTAAACCACTTTCTATTGCTTGCGTTGCATTTAAAATCTTAAATTGCCCACAACTGCCAATAGTAAATAAATTTTTGTAGTTTGAGATTGCTTCATTGATTTTATTTAAATTTTTATAGTTATTTGTATACAATGGAAGTGCATTTTTGATTTTTATAACAGAAGTTTTATCAATATCACTTTTATAAAATAAATTATATTTTGCACATTCATTCGTTGCAAGCTCTACTATTTTACTATCAGAAAATTTTAACAATTCACTACATTTGTTATTAAATAAAACAGAAACAACACACATATTTCTAAAATCAGCACCCAAATATGGAGAAAAATTGCTAAGAATACTGAATTTGAATATATTTGAGTCTTTATTTGTAACATAAATAGTAGAATTTTCTAAAAAATCTTGGTTAATTTTATCTTTCCTTAAGTAAAAGTTTGCTTGTATCAAATCTATATACTTTAAATTCAAACCATACTGCTTGATATTAAATGGTGCATCTATTGCATGGATAACCTCATTCATTGGTATTGAAGAAACAAAATAATCACCAATAATTTCTTCTATGTGTTCGTTGTTTTTGTACAAAGCACTAAGAATAATATTTTTTTCATACTTAAAGTCACAAAACTCAGAATTGAGAAAGATTTTTCCGCCATTTTTCAAAATATATTCCGCCATTTTGTTCCAGAGTTCATTATAGCCGAATTTTGGAAAATAAAATTCGTTTTTTTTAAGAGAAATATTTTCAAAAAAATTAATAGGAAAATCTTTTGAAACTTCTTTTATATCACTATTTAAAAGATTTGAAACAGGGTACTTTAAAAAAATTTCATAAATATACTTGCCAAATTTTGCACACAAAAAACTTTCCAAATCTTCATAATCTCTTTTAAAAAGCAATGAATACAAGTATGAAAAAACGAAACTAATAGTGTTTTTTACACCCAACTCTTCTAAAATATTTTTTATAGAAAATTGAACAATTTTTTCATTCATCAAAACTGAAAAATTATTTTGATTGATAAATACGTTTTTCATGAAATCACTGCAAGAAAAAAACTCTTGCAAGAATTTTTGTGCTTTTAAGTCAAAGGCAATTTTATGTCCGCCAAAATCTGCTCCAAATTCATCAAAATAATATGTAGAAGCAAGTCCTCCGATTCTATCTGTTTTTTCAATTATTATTGGCACAAAGTTTTTAGAGATTTTCAACAAATTGTACGCAAATGAGAGTCCACTCGGACCCGCACCTAAAATTATTACTTTTTTTGAATTATTCCTCATTTATTATTATAGAATTGTTGTTTTTTGCAATATCTATTATTTTTACATATTTGTATGCTGCACTAACGATAGAGCCATAGGTAACAGCTTCTAAGTCTTCTTTTTGATTGTCTTTTGTGTGTTCATAGTTGCCTTTTAAAGCCATATATTCATCTAAAGAGTAAATTCTTACTCTGGCGGAAAACGGAGAAGAAAGTGAAGACTGCAGCGTTACGACTAAAATATCTCCCTCACGTGTCGTAAATTTTATGTTGTAAAAGTAATATTTATCTGTTTTTTCTATACTGTCTGAATCAATATATGTACAGATTTGACCATTTAGATAAACAGGCTGCCAATCTATTGCTAGTGCTTGTAGCGTAGATAAAAATGCAAACAAAAATAACACAAGTAATTTTTTCAAAATACCTCCTTTTATATAATTTTATATTATTTAATTCAAATTGCAAAATTATTAAAAAAAAGTTATAATCTGTTTTAGCTGATAAAGGGAGGAATTGTGAGCAGTTTTTTATATATTTTTTTAGGGTTTTGTTTCGGGATTTTAGTTTCTATACTTTTTGTAAAAAATAAAAAATCTTCGCTTTTTGAAAATTTGATTTTGGATTTTAAAAAATCAATTGATGAACTAAAAATTTTAAACGAGCAAAATTCTTTTGAAATTAAATCAGCACTAAAAACCAGTGAAAACTTATCAAAAACATTGACAACAAACCAAAATATAAAAGGCAAGTTTGGAGAAGAATGTTTAGAAAACATAATAAAGGTCTGTTTTCCAAATGAAAATATAGATTATATTAAACAATTTGTCACCAAAAACGATGATGACAAAACAATTAAACCTGATTATTTGATTAATTTGCCAAACAATAACGCAATTTTAATTGATTGCAAGTTGAATTTAGAAAAATTCGTTCTATACAAAGAAAAATTAAATACAGAATTTGAAAACACAGCAAAAAAAGAACTGATTACTGACATAAATTCTACTATAAATTCTCTCTCAAACAAAAAATACCAAACAGCAAAATTAATCACTCAACCAAATTTTGTTTTTGTATACATTCCATTAGAGCCGCTCGTTTCTCTGATTTATACAGATTGCGATTTTTTGTCTGTTATAAAAAATGCATACGATAAAAATGTTATTATTGTTGGAAATTCCGGTATATTGACATCAATTAGACTCGTCAAAGAAATATGGGCAAATACTATCCAAAATAGTAATATCGAAAATATTATCGCAAAAGCCGAGACAATATACAATTTGATTGCAATTCATTCAAAAAACATGACCAATTTAAAAAATCTGATTACAGAATTTAATTTATCATTCGAAAAAGAATATCAAAAATTTTCTTCTGATAACAAATTATTTAAAGTTACGCAAGAATTAAAAGATTATGGCATTTCGACGCTTACAAAAAAAGTAGGTAAGAAAATAGAAAATACGGAAATTGTAGACGAATTTTTAAAATAATTATCTGACCTTGTTTTCTTCGCCTTTAATTAGTCGTTTTATATTTTCTCTGTGTAAATAAACGATATAAATAGCAGCAATCAAACAATAAAATACATAGCAAATCGGATTTTTGAATAAATACATTAGAATCGGAGAAATGCAAAGTGCAATAATTGAACCCAGAGAAACAAATTTGCTAATATATGTAATAATACCCCAGATTATCGCAATAGACAATCCAACTAAAGGATTCAAAGCTAAAATCGTACCAACACCTGACGCTACTGATTTTCCGCCTTTAAATTGCAAAAAGATTGGTTTTGAATGGCCGATAATAACGCATATTGCAGCAAGAACAGGAAACATTCCGATTGTATCGATATTATGCGTAAAGATTCTTGCTAGAACCACAGGAAAAGCTCCCTTTAAGGCATCAAGCAACATAACAACAAAAAACCATTTTTTTCCTAAAACTCTTTTAACATTTGTTGCACCGGTAGAACCAGAACCTACTGTTCTGATATCTTGTCCGGTTTTTGCTTTTACAATCAAATACCCTGTTGGAATTGAGCCTATTAAATATGCCAAAATTATATCAAGACATACTTTAACAAAAAAAACCAAATTAATATTATCCATTTCAAACTCCCTATTTGTCACCTTTTGGTCTATAAGAAACTACAATCGGTACTCCTTTAAAACCAAAATTCTCTCTAAGTTTTTTTTGGATATAACGTTTGTAGTGATCTTGTATTAAGTCTTTGTTATTGATAAAAATAACAAATGTCGGCGGAGAATTTTTCGCTTGCGTAGAGTAATAGAATCTAAGAGTCTTTCCTTTGATAGAAGATGGAGGATTTAGGCAATAAGCTTCATTTATAACTTTATTCAAAAGACCCGTTGAAATACGTTTTTCTCTTTCTTCTTGGACTTTTATAGCAGTTTTAAATATATTATCAAGTCTTTGACCTGTTTTTGCCGAAATAAATATTTTTTCTGCATAATTCAAAAAAGGAGCAATTCTCTCAATTTCCTTTTCATAAATATGAGTTTGAGTATTTTTAATTAAATCCCATTTGTTAAAAGCCAAAATCAAACCACAACCTGCTTCTTCGGCTATTGTTGCAATTTTTTTATCTTGGTCTGACAATCCTTCTGTAGAATCAATAACTAAAAGAGCAACATCACATTCTCTAATTGCCCTAATCGCTCTATCTACTGCAAACATTTCGACGCCATAATCTACTTTTGATTTTTTTCTGATACCTGCTGTGTCAACCAATCTAAAAATCTTGTCTTCAAAAACGATTTCTTCATCAATTATATCACGTGTAGTACCTGAAACGTTGCTTACAATAGCACGTTGTTTTTTTAATAGATTATTTAAAATAGAACTTTTGCCGGCATTTGGTTTTCCGATTATTGCAATTTTTATTTGTTTTTCGCAATCAACTTCATCTTCAATAGGCTTTATGTCTTTTGTAATAATATCAAGCAAATCACCCACACCGCCATCACCATGGAGAGCTGATAACAAATGCATATCATCAAATCCCAAAGCCCAAAACTCGTTTGCTAAATCAAATTGGTGTTTTGAATCTACTTTGTTTACAACGAGTAAAACTTCTTTTTTTGATTGTCTTAGTTTGTTTGCAATGTCATAGTCAAAAGGATTTAATCCGGTTTTTACATCTGTCAAAAACAAGATTAAATCAGCTTCATCAATCGCAATATCAACTTGTTTGTTGATATTATCGACAAATTCATCATTATTTCCTTCAACGATACCACCTGTATCAATCAAGATAAACTTTTTATTTTGCCAAGACGCATCTATGTATATTCTGTCTCTAGTAATATTTGGCTTATCATCAACAATAGAGAGCCTTTTTCCCGCTATTCTGTTTACCAGAGTGGATTTTCCAACATTGGGTCTACCAACAATCGCTATAATTTTTTCTTTCATAAAAAGATTATAATATAAAATTAATTATTTCAAAATTTTTGGTAGCAAATCCGTTACTTTTTGTTTTAATTCTTCCAAATTAGAGTCATTTTCAATAATATAGTCTGCATTTTTTATGTAATTAGAATTTTGGCTTGTTATACGAACAAGTGCTTCATTTTTTGATAAATTATTTCTTTTCATCAATCTTTTTAGCCTCAAATCCAATGGGGCATCTACGAAAATGATTTTATCGAACAATTTGTCAAAATGGGCTTCAAACAAAAGAGCACCCGAAACAAACGTGACTTTAGTGTCGTCTAAATTAATTATGAAATTTTTCAGAATAGGATGAATGATTTCTTCCAATTTTTTTAATTTATTTTTGTCTTTAAATACAATTTGGGCAATTTCTTTTCTATTTGATGTTGAAAATGTTTTCAAAAGTTCTTCTTTAATTGCGTTATCTTCATACAAATTGTGAACAATTTTATCTAAATCGATAACCTCAAAACCCAAATTTGATATAATTTTTTCAACTTCACTTTTACCTGAGGCAATATTGCCCGTAAGACCGATTTTATTCATAGCTTTATTTTAACTTAAAATTATAGTATAATTCAAATGTATTTTATGAAGGAGTTTTTATGTCATCAAATCCAATGTTCAACAATAGAATATTAAACGATGCTGTTGCATCAGATGAGCCTATGACCTTGCAGGGTGTTGTTAATAAAACAATATTTCTTTTATTGTTGGTTACTTTGAGCGGGTTTTTTGTTTGGGACTTGCTTGCAAAAGGTTTTGCAGACAAAGCACAATTGCTTGCTGTTGCCGGAATGATTTGTGGTTTTATTTTATGTTTGTTTACAATATTTAAACCAAACACTTCGAAAATAACCGCACCCGCTTATGCATTGTGTGAAGGTTTAGTTTTAGGTTCAATTAGCTTTGCATTTGAAAGTATGTTAAATGGCATTGTGCTAAATGCTGTTGCCATAACCCTTATTGTTTTATTTGTAATGCTTGGTTTGTATAAAGCAAAAATCATCACAGCGACCGAAAAATTTAAAAAAGTAGTAATGGTCTCGACACTTGCAATTGCTATATTTTACTTTATAGGTTTTATTGCAGCTCTCGTCGGTCATCCTATGACAATATTCAATGGCGGAATTGTCGGTATCGTTGTTAGTTTTGTTATATGTATTGTTGCTGCATTGAACTTTATTATTGATTTTGACAACGTTGAAACATCGGCAAATTCTTTTGCTCCAAAATATTTTGAATGGTACTTTGGCTTTTCTCTTATGCTAACCCTAATCTGGTTGTATTTAGAATTGTTGAGACTATTGTACTTACTTAATTCAAGACGTGACTAATAAAAATAGAAAATAGATAATAAAAAAGTAGCTTTAAGATGAAGCTACTTTTTTTTAAATAAAATTTTAATATAAACTAATCTTCTGATTCAGCTAATTTTTCAAGTTTTAACTTTTGGTCATACTCAATTAGCATAGAAATCAATTTATCCAAATTACCTTCAATAACTTCTCTTACATCCAAATTTTGACCTATTCTATGGTCAGTTAATCTACCTTGCGGGAAGTTGTATGTTCTGATTCTTTCTGATCTGTCGCCTGTACCTACTTGCGAACGTCTTAAGTCAGTTACTTCTTGCATTTGCTTTTGGACTTCCATATCGTATAGCTTAGCTTTTAAGATTTGCAAAGCTCTTTCTTTGTTTTGGAGTTGCGAACGTTCTTCGGTGCAAAAAATCATTATGCCGGTAGGTTTATGGAAGACTCTCGCTGCAGTTTCAACTTTGTTTACATTTTGACCACCAGCACCACCGGAACGAGCTGTCGTGATTTCTATATCGTTCATGTTTAGTTCAATTTCTACATCATCAACTTCCGGCATAACAGCAACAGTTGCAGTAGATGTATGAACTCTGCCTTGAGATTCTGTTTGCGGCACACGTTGAACCCTATGAACGCCTGATTCATATTTTAATTGTGAATAGACAGCATCACCCTTGATAGAAATAACAACTTCAGAAACGCCGCCTGCTTCACATTCATTTATTGATAAAATTTTTGTTTGCCAGCCTTTTGTTTGTGCATATCTTAAATACATTCTCATCAAATCACCGGCAAAAATGTTTGCTTCATCACCGCCTGCAGAACCTCTGATTTCAAGCATAATATCTTTATCATCCATAGGGTCACGTGGCAATAAAAGTACTTTTAACCTTTGTTCATATTGTTCTATTTTTGATTCATTTTCTTGAATTTCAGCATTTAAAAATTCACGCATAGAAGAATCTTTTTCAGAATGAATCATTTGTCGTGCTTCTTCTATAGCTTCAACTGCAGACTTGTATTTGTAGTAAATATCTACAGTTTCTTCCATTGTTTTTCTTTGCTTTGATAAATCACGAAACTTTTCATAGTCTTGAATAATTTCCGGTTTTTGAATAATTTCACCAAGTTCTTGATAACGTTTTTCAATACGTTCAACTTTTTCAAACATCGAATTATCCATTTTTGGTTTTCATCCTTCCACATGATTTATCTTCATCGCAATAGCCCAATCGTTCACATTTTGGAACTAAATGTTCTTTAAGCCATGGTTCTCTTTCAATCACCAGATCGCACATTTTTTTAGTTAATTGGCGAATTTCCAATTGAGCTCTTGTACATAATCTAAGATTTGCAACATGAATCAATTCTCTTAAATTCAAACTGGCAACTAAAGAGCTTGCAGCTGCATTAGGTAAAATTGCTCGAGCATCTTCGGCTTTAATTCCATTGTTTGTAAAATACTCATAAACATCGGCACATTCAGACATGAAACTTTCAAATTTTGATAGCATATCTTTATTTTTTTTGATTGAAGCAGGAATAATATAATCAAAGCCGCCTTTTTCTCTAACGTATCTTTGAGATTTTTGCGAAAAGCTCATGTGTCGATGACGAACAAGTTGATGCGTAGCAGCCCTAGAGATATTGTTGATTGCAAAAGAAAGCTGTACATGTTCTATTGTGGAATAGTGGCCTGAAGAAATGACTTTTTTTATGAGATTTAACTTTTTTTCATTGTCATTTGTAATTTTGTTGTGAATCTCGACAGCACCATCAGAGCTATAACATGTTCTACAAGCCGTATATATAATATCAAGCAGATTATCCGGCATAGCAATTAATTTTACTTCAAGCTCTTTTTCCACAATAAATCTCCAAATTAAACTTTAGGCTGGAAGTAAACAACCAGCCTAAAGTCTGAACTAATAACTTATTTTTTTTCGTAACGTTTTTTGAATCTTTCAACTCTACCTTCGGAGTCTAAAATCTTTTGATTTCCTGTGTAGAATGGGTGACAAGCGTTACAAATTTCAACGGTGATGTTTTCTTCAACAGAGCCTGTTTCGATTTCATTGCCGCAAACACATTTTATTGTTGTTTTTTTGTAATCTGGATGAATATCTTTTTTCATTTTAGTTTCCTTATAGTGATGATATCGTATGTTTATTTTATGCTGCTAAAAAAAATATTTCAAGTAGTTATTGCAAATTTGATTTTCCCGAATAAATTTTGGCACTCAAAATATGTTTTGGATTTCCTGCAGCTGCACCATTTGTGCCGATAAAGATATAAAATCTGTCATTTTTTAAATTCGGAATATATTCTTCATTCGAAATATCTTCCATTGTTTCAATAGAATTAGGATTGTTAAGCAAGCCATTTGTATCTACAACAACGGCAAAACAAGAAGAAACGAGGGTTTTTGAGAGATTTTTTGCAGTATTAATATTCAAAACTTCGTTACATTTTGCACCGTCTGGAATAACTACGCTATAAGCAAGATTGTCTTCAGTCACAAACCAAAATTCAGGTTTAGAAGTTATTTCTATGATAGAAGATTCAGTAGTCGGGTTTTGAGCACCTGCTGATATTTTTCCTTTAAATCTCAAGCTTGAGTAAGTTTCACTCTTTTTTGTAGGTTCGCCATCTGCATACAGTTCTTTTACATTTGCATTTTCTATGAAAAATTTTGTAAACAAAACAGCACTTTCTTGCGTTGATTCAAAGTAATTCAAAGGTACATCAAGATATTCTTCGCAAATTTTTGAAACAGTTTTAAAAGCTTTTTTATAACCGCTAAGATATACTTTTTCGGATGTGCTTGTTACAACAGATGGAATTGTTAATGTCGCCAAAAGTGCCAAGACAAACATTGAAACCATAATTTCTGCCAAAGAAAAAGCATATATTTTTTTTCTAAAATTATCTAAAATCATATTTAAATACTATATTATTAATTTTTAAGTGTCAAATTTGATTTTGATTATAGTTTTTTTGTTGTATAATTCAAATCATGAAAAAACTTGAACACATTAGAAATTTTAGTATCATCGCTCATATTGACCACGGAAAGTCAACATTAGCTGATAGATTACTCGAAGCAACAAATACAATTGCAAAACGTGATATGCAAAACCAATTGCTAGACACGATGGATATAGAGCGTGAACGTGGTATTACTATCAAGCTCAATGCTGCAAAAATGAACTACAAAGCAAAAAATGGCAATGAATATATTCTTAATTTAATTGACACTCCAGGTCACGTTGATTTTTCTTATGAAGTTTCTCGTTCACTTGCTGCTTGCGAAGGTGCATTACTTATTGTAGATGCAACGCAAGGTGTAGAAGCTCAAACCCTTGCAAATGTATATCTTGCAATGGAGCAAAATCTGGAAATTATTCCGATTATTAATAAAATTGATTTACCTTCAGCCGATGTTGAAAAAGTAAAAAAAGAAATAGAAGATGTTCTTGGTATTGATTCTTCCATGGCGATTCCGGTGAGTGCAAAAACGGGTGTTGGAATTGAAGATGTGCTAGAAGCAATTGTTGAATATATTCCAGCCCCTATAGATACCTCTGACAAGCCTCTTCGTGCTTTGGTTTTTGATTCTGCCTATGATGCTTATTTGGGTACAATTTGTTTTTTCAAAGTTGTTGACGGTTCAATAAAATTGGGCGATAAAATCAAATTTATGGCAACAAATCGTGAATTTGAAGTTGTCGAATTAGGATTTTTGAATCCACATAGAATACAAGTCCCTGAGCTAAAAACAGGTGAAGTGGGTTACTTTGCCGGTTCCATAAAGGAAATAACGAGATTTGTCGGAGACACAATTACCCATGTTGAAAGTCCTGCAACAGAACCTCTAGAAGGCTACAAAGAAGCAAAACCAATGGTATTTTCGGGTTTGTACCCAGTAAACAATGAGGACTATCAAGAATTAAAAGAAGCACTTGAAAAATTGAAGTTATCAGATAGCTCTATTACTTATGTGCCTGAAACCTCTAATGCTTTGGGTTTTGGTTTTAGATGCGGTTTTTTGGGCATGTTACACATGGAAATAGCTCAAGAAAGGCTGGAAAGAGAATACAACTTGTCTCTTATTACGACTGCACCATCAGTTATTTATAGGGTGTATAAAACAGATGGAGAAATGGTCGAAATCGACAACCCTGCCGAACTTCCTGCAGCTCAGTATAGAGAATACATAGAAGAACCTTATGTAAAAGTTAATGTATTTACTCCAAACGATTTTGTAGGTACATTGATGGAATTATGCCAGGATAAACGTGGCATATTTATAAATATGCAATATATAGACGATATAAGGGTAAATCTTGAATATCATATACCGTTATCTGAAGTTATCACTGATTTCTATGACCAGCTGAAATCCCGCTCTAAAGGGTATGCTTCTATGGATTATGAATTTTCCGATTACAAAAAATCAGATTTGGTTAAAATGGACATATTGCTCGCAAACGAAGTAGTTGACGCACTTTCGGTAATTTGTCACAAAGATAGTGCATATAATATTGGACAAAAATTAACAAACAAATTAAAAGAAATAATTCCAAGACAATTGTTTGAAGTAGCAATACAAGCTGCAATCGGCGGAAGAGTAATTGCAAGAACAAATATAAAAGCACTTCGAAAATCAGTCTTAGACAAATGCTATGGCGGAGATATTTCACGTAAAAGAAAACTTCTTGAAAAGCAAAAAAGAGGTAAAAAACGTATGAAATCCGTTGGTCGTGTAGAAATTCCACAAGAAGCATTTATGGCAGTATTGTCTCTAAATGAAGAATAAAATTACTTTATCCTGTTTAGTGCATAGTAGATACCGCATATACAAGCTGTAGCAACTGAATATTTTTCTTTGTCCAATTTTGAAATGTATTCATTGATTTCATCTACAGCAATAACTATTCTATCAACAATAATTCCGCCATCAGAAACAGGAGTTACTATTTGTTTTCCATTTGTAATAACTGTTGCAAAAGTTAATGTTTCAGAAGTCAAACCGGAAGAAGATGAAGCGTTTGTGAGTTCAATAAAGATTTCGTCAGCAACAAGACCCGTTTCTTCTTTTAATTCTTTTTTTATGCAATCAATAAGGCCTTCATTGGTATTTTCATCAGCAATTAAACCTGCAGGGGATTCTATGCAAAACATTGCTTTGTTTTCAGCATATATTGGAGGTCTTTTTGTTTTTAAAAGAAGAATGCTATATTTGTCATTGTTTTTTATGAGCGTTGTAATGCATACAGCACTATCCAAATGAGCTTTATCGTTTGTTCTTTTCACATAAAACCAATCATGGTTTTTAGGGGATTTAGTTTGTTTAAATTCTAAAAATTTTGTTTTATTTATTATCATTATTATTCTCCACTACAAAACACTTAAAATTGTCATTTAAAAATTTTTTGTCATTCAATATTAAAAAATCAAAACAAGAAATGTCAGTGTCTTTGTTTGAATTTTTAAAATATGCGAAAAATTTTTCTTCATCAATAAGTTTTTTTATATAAGAAATATCAATAGAATCATTTGTCAACAAAATTCCATCCGCATTTGCCAATTTTACAATATCAGACCTATCTTCTATTAAAAACAAAGAAGAAAACAATGAGACAATTTGCCTGATTTTTAAACTCAAATCGAGGGCGGTTTTTGGTGTAATGTTGCTTGTTTTTAAAACAACAACACTTTCTGTATCTTTTATTTTATTGCACAAACAATCCAAACATTCATCAAAATTAGTAAAAGATTGAAAATCTAAATATATGCATTGTTTTTTTGATTTTAGTAAAATTTCTTTTAAATTTGTAATTTTCATTTGAAAAATATTATCTATATAACTATACATCTAAGATTATAGCGGACTTTGTAAAAATTTAATAGTCTATATTTATGCAAAATTCAAAATTAGAGTTAGTACAAAAGGCTTCATCAGGGGACAAAACTGCTCTTGAAAAACTAATTAAAATCGAGCAAAAAAATATATATTCTATGCTTTTTTACTTGAAAAAAGACGACAATGAGATATCAGATATTATGCAAAATATACTGATTAAATTGAGTTCAAAAATTACAAAATTGAAAAATCCGCTTTCGTACAAAGTTTGGTTAAATCACATTATTGTAAATTCATATTATGACTACTTGAGAAAAAAGAAAAAAACAACAAAAATGGTTAGTTTAAACATATCAGACGAAAACGAAAAAGAAATACTTGAAATACCTGACAACAGATTAAATCCACAGATTTCTATATTAAGCGAAGAAATGGATTCTATAATAAAAAATTCAATACAAAATTTACCCCAGCACTACAAAATACCTCTAACATTAAGAGAAATACAAGGATTGAGTTATGATGAAATATCAAACATTACAAAAACTAGTTTAGGTACAGTAAAATCAAGAATATCAAGAGCAAGAACACTAATCCAATCAGAAATAAATAAATATGCAAAAAATGAACAATGACAGTTTATTAGAACTTATTACAGAAAAATACGATAATGAAATTTCCGTATACAAACTAATCACACTAGAAAGTGCTATTTTAGAAAACAAAATTCTAAACGCCTATGTAGATGAAATTACAAAAAATTATTTTTCTATATCCGTATCGATAAAAAGAACAATTAAAAAGCTAACTATCTCTAGTTATCTATAGATATGCCTTTTGATTTTAATTCTTCAATGAATTTTATAGCAGCAGCTCTTTGGGTATCTTGAGGAATAATTCTCAAAAGTTCAATTGTTTTTGAAATTACAGGGTCGTTATCATACCAGCGATTTCCACCATTTAGTTGCTTTGCTTGAGCATAAAATTTGTCTAGGGCAACTCTTGATACTTTCTTTTCAATTTGTTGAAGAAAAAGCTCTGCTTGTTGTCTTAATTCGTCTTGATAGTCTTTTAGCAAATTTATCAATTTTAACAGTTCAGAATCGTAATCATACCATCTTTTATACTTTTGTTCCATAATTTTCTCCAACAAGCTCGCTTGGATTAGAAGTGTCTATTCTTTTGGCGTCGATATTAAGATTAGATAGCTTTTTAACAAAATTTTCATAGCCTCTATCTATATGCTCAAGTGCAGAAATCTCTGTCTCGCCTATTGCGTTTACGGCAGCAACAACCATCGCAGCTCCTGCTCGAAGGTCAGTCGCTTTAACTTGTGTTCCAACAAGGTTTTCTGTCCCTTTTATAATAGCATGTTTTTTATTTACGATAATGTTTGCACCCATTTTCCAGAGTTCTTGTACATGCATAAACCTATTTTCATAAAGACTCTCTGTCACAACAGAAATACCATCAGCACAACACAACAATGCCATTGCAAGAGCCTGTAAATCTGTCGGAAACCCTGGGTAAGGCTGCGTGATGAAATTAACCGGTTTTAGGCGTTCGTTGTTTGAAACTTCTATTGTGTTTGGGTCTAGCAATTTTATTTTTGCACCCATTTCAAGCAATTTTCCTGTAAAAAGTGTCAAGTGGTTTGGAAAAATGTTTTTTATTATGCCATTACCTCTAGATGAAGCAATGATACTCATATATGTACCGGCTTCAATTCTATCGGGGATTGTAGTGTGTTCGCAACCACGCAAATCAGACTGTTTCACACCTTTTATGATTATTTCACTCGTGCCTGCACCTGAAATATCAGCACCCATAGATTTTAAGAAGTTTGCCAAATCAACTATTTCAGGTTCTTGTGCAGCATTTTGAATAATAGATACTCCATCTGCCAGAACAGATGCCATCATGACATTTTCGGTTGCACCAACTGAAGGAATATCAAAGCAAACAACGCCGCCTTTTAAGTGTTTTGTTTTTGCAAGAACATAGCCATCTTCTATTTTGCATTCGCAACCTAGAGTTTCAAGGCCTTTTATATGATAGTTGACACGTCTTTCTCCAATTTTACACCCACCCGGGAGTGCAACTTTTGCAATATTCAATCTACCAACCAATGCCCCTAGAACGCAAAAGCTGGCACGCATTTTCGAAACGTATACTTTGCTTGTTTCATAGTTTGTAAGATTTCTTGAATCTATTTCGATTTTTTTGTTTGTTTTGTCATAAGAAATTTTAGCACCTAATTCTGCTAAAACTTCATTCATAATCTCCACATCAGACAAATCTGGAACATTGTAAATTGTACATACATCACTACAAAGAAGACTTGCAGCCATTAGCTTTAGTACTGAATTTTTTGCTCCACTAATAGACACTTCGCCTTTTGCAGGAGTTTGACCTCTTATAATTAATTTTTCACTCAAAGCTCACAATTCCTTTTATGATGATTTTAGTACAATTCCATTTTATTTGAAAGTATGTAAGTAAAAAATAAAATTTTCGTATGATAAATCTTTATTTTTTATTTTTGTCTTCTTTATCTACAATTTTAGCATCGATTACTTTTGCATCAATAACATTATCGTCTTTCAATTCTTTTTTGTCTTTTTTATTTTCTTCATTTTCTAATTGTTTGTTTATGATTACAGTTTGTGCGATTTGGAAAACATTACTTGTAACCAAATACAACAAAGCACCCGCAGGAATTGGAATAAAGACAAAAGTCAAAATAATCATTATAGGCATTATTGTACCCATAGATTTTTGTATTGCAGCTTGTTGCGGATCTTGGTTCTTGTTTTGCGTTGTCGCCATCATTACTTTTTGAGATAACCAAATAGTAAGACCAAACAAAGCAATTAAAATAATTACATCAAAATGCAAAGATTCTTGGCTAGCTTCTGTTTCTACCGTTGAAGCAAGTACAGAATTTTTGCGTTCAAATGTAATGTTTTCTGTTTCTTTTGTCATAATATTCATGACTTGAACTTCGGCTTTTTTAATTCTGTCCAGTTGCGAAAAATTCAAATCTAATTCGTCTAGAGAAATTTTCAAATCAATAGGTTTGTCTTTTTCAACAGCACCTTGAACTTCGACAGCTTTTTGAGGTTTTTTAATTTTTACATTTTCAAGAGTTTCGTTATCTAGGTAAACTTTTGCAGTTTTTCCGGTTTGAAATTGAGGATTTTTTGAAACAGAAAATTTACCATCCAATGAAATACCGGCATTTGATTTTATTGTAGAGTCAAGCCTATTTATAAACAAAAAATGCGTATTTCCTGCAAGATTTATAAATTGAGGACTCATCAAAGCACTATATAACATAATAAATACAGGAATTTGAATCAACATAGGTAAGCATCCGGCAGTCGGGTTGAAGTTGTGTTCTTTATAAAATTCCATCATTTTTTGTTGCATTAATTGAGGATTGTTCTTGTATTTTTCTTGTATCATTTTCATTTTTGGAGTAAGGTTTTGCATATTTTTCATAGAACGTTGCTGCGAAACGTTAACAGGCCACAACAAACAGCGAATTACGATTGTGAAAAATATAATTGCGACACCATAAGAACCAAACAGTTTCGCAAGTTTGTTTAAAATCTCGATTGTTAATGTTACAAAATCCATTATTTGCTCCTCTAAATAAGTTAAATAAGTCTAGTTTAATTTATATTATTCATTTTACAATAAACATGATAAAATAAAAAATATGGAAAACAATTTTGATACAATAGTTGCAATAATCACCCCAATTGCCCACGGTGCAGTCGGTATAATAAGAATCTCGGGCGACAAAAGTTTTGAAATTGCTTCACAAATCTTTTCAAAACAGATAAAAGCAAAAATGATTAATTACGGTCACATCATAAATGACCAAAAAGAAGCAATTGATGAAGTGATTTTACTCCCATTTGTTGCACCTCATAGCTATACAGGAGAAGATGTAATAGAAATTCAATGTCATGGCTCATACATTATATTGAATGAAATTTTGGAATTAATCGTCTCAAAAGGTGCACGTATGGCTCAAAAAGGCGAATATACAAAACGTGCTTTTCTAAACCACAGAATCGATTTGTCACAAGCAGAAGCAGTTCTAGATGTAATACAGTCAAAAAGCCTTGTTGCTGCAAAAAATTCTGTTAATAATTTAGGCGGATATTTAAAAGAAAAAATCAATAAAATAAAAGAAGACTTGGTAAAATTGTATTCAAGAGTCATTGCATCAATTGATTTTCCTGAAGATGTCGCTGAAGTTGATAATAATTCTATCGTTTCGATATGTAACGATAAAGTTCTTGAAATTGATAAAATTTTAAAAAATTCAAAAAGTCACGATTTTGTGCGTGATGGCATCAATGTTGCAATTATTGGAAAACCGAACGTCGGTAAAAGTTCTTTGTTTAATGCACTCTTAAACTATAATAGAGCTATCGTTACAGATATTGCAGGCACAACAAGAGACACAATAAAAGAAACATTGCAGCTGGATGGATATTTGGTTAATTTTGTTGACACTGCAGGAATCAGAAAAAAAGAAGAAGCAGACAAAGTCGAACAAATAGGAATAGAAAACTCGATTTCTTCTATCGAAGAAGCAAATATCGTGCTATTTTTATTTGAAAAAGATTTTTCAGAAATAGATGAAAAATTAATTGAAAAAGCTAAAAATAAAAAAATCATAAAAGTCAAAACAAAATTTGATTTAAATTCTAACGATTCGATAGGTATTGATAATATTAATAATGATTTTATAAACATATCTTCACTAAAATCCATAGGTATAGATGAGCTAAAAAAAGAAATAACTTCTTCTATAAAATCCCTTGTTCCATCAGATACGCAATATATGACAAACAAGCGTCAAGAAGGATGTTTAATGCAGGCAAAAAATCTGCTTTTAAATGTCATCAATACAATAAACAGCTATGCTCTTGCTGATTTGTATGCGATGGATTTAAAATCATCGATTATCGCTCTTGATGAAATAACAGGCGAAGTTTTGACAGATACAATATTAGACGATATTTTTTCAAATTTCTGTATCGGAAAATAATTTTATCTATTTTTATTATAAATAAACTTCACAACACCTTCTGCCATTGACATGCAACTTTTTTGGACACGAAGTGCACTATGAGATATAAAATCCGCACCGACTATTTTTCCTGCGACAAACAAATTTTCAACATCATAGCTCATCAACGATTCGATTGGCAATTCATAAGAAACAATTTTTTTAATTGTTATTTGAGATTTTTCATCAGAATGAACATCAATCGGATAATTTGCAGCTAGTACCGGATTTTCAAATTTTTTGCCTTGGATTAAATCATCCATTTTGTATACGTATTTTGTTTTCACACGCCTAAATTCACGTACGCCCGTTTGAGATGCAATATTTGTAATTTCCGCATCTTCAAAACCCTTAAAATACTTTTTAACAAATTCAAAAAGTCTATATATCGCTTTTCTTGCAAAAATGAGTTCATTTGATGCTTTATAAGGATTGTTTTTAAAGTTGTTTATTCTTGGACAGTTAAATGCAACTTGGTTTTTGCTTCCTGCGACAGAAAAAATTTGAAAATAGTCCCTATCTTGTTTTAATAAAATTCCATCCCGAATAGCTTGTTTAAGAATTTTATCCAAATTCCAAATTTTTGTTTCATCTGATGTAGAGGCAGTTGAAAAATGTAATTCACCAAATGTATCTCTATCGTCACGATAGGTATTGGTAATATTCTCGTCATCATCAACTTTTTTTATAAAAGAACAAAATTTGTCAAAATCAACATTACCCAAAACAAATCGCAAAGCATTCTTCTGCGTCTCATTGTTGTCATCCAGAAATTCACATCCCGAAAGAAGTGCGAGTTCGCCGCAACCTGTACAATCAATAAAATCCTTTGCACAAATTGAAATTAGTGTCGAGTAGCTTTCTAATATAATTTTTTTGATTATTTTGTTTTCGATTTCAACTTCTTTAACTGTCGTTTCAAATAAAATATCCAGATTTTGTTTAATTTTATCTGAAGTCAAAATATCATCTAAAACAATTTTTAAAATTTCAGGATTAAACCAACCGTCATTTCCATCTTTGTATGTAATTTGTGCATTAAATTTTTTTGCCGCTTCAACGAGCTTTTTATAATAATTGCAGTTAATATCTTCAACTGAGGATTTCATAACCGGAACAACAAGACCGCCTGACATTAATCCACCCAAAAAATTGTTTTTTTCAACAAGAAGCGTCTTTAAGCCCAAATTAGATGCAACATACGCCGCTGCACACCCTGAAGTTCCACCACCAACAATAACTAAATCATAATTAATAGAATTTTTCATACAAAGATTATAACACAAATTTTGATGTTTTTTTTAATTTTAAAGAATTAAGCTATTTCAAGCTTTTGTATCCCTTTTAATTTGTTTCGATTGGTTGTGATAATGTATATTATGTAAACAGGCTTGTTATTTTATCGAGACAGTGGTAACTACCATAAAAACATAAAACATAATTTCAATTCAAGTTTTAATGCTTTGTATAATACGCAACAAAATTTTAACAAAACCAATGTTGTTTTTTGTAATAATTGATATCTTTATATAAGTCTAAGGAGAAAATTATGCAAAACTCAATATGCAAACAATCTGATACAAAAATAAGACTAATGCTAGTCGATGACCATAAACTTTTTCGTTGTGGGATAAAGTCACTTTTTGAAAATTCAAAAAATATTTTTGTTATTGCAGAAGCTTCAAACGGAAAAGAAGCAATATCAAAAATAATTACCCAAAATCCGGATGTTGTACTATTGGATTTGGAGTTGGGTGATATAAACGGCCTTGATATAATTGAAAAAGTTTCGTCGCAAAAACCGGACATAAAATTCGTAATACTAACTTCACATATAAACGAACATGTGATAAACAAAGCAATGAAAATGGGTATATATGGTTATGTAATGAAAGATATTAACGCAGAATACCTTGATGTTATTGTAAAATCAGCCTCAAACGGTTCTATGTGGATAGATAAAAAGGTAGTTCAAATTTTAAGAGAATTAAATCCAAATATTATCCCAAATATACAAGTCAGTCGTTCAAATTTCAAATCTACACATGCAAATTTAACCTCTAGAGAATATGAAGTCTTGAAACTTGTTGTAGAAGGAAAATCAAATCAACAAATTGCACACGACTTAAATATATCTGAACACACATCAAAAGCACATGTTTGTTCAATAATCCAAAAACTGGTTGTTGATGATAGAACACAAGCTGCTGTTAAAGCAATTAGAGAAGGGATTGTTTAGAATTTTATCAATATCATTCGTAACGATAGTATATTATCACAACCAATCGATACGAATGTGAAAATATATTATCAATATCATGCGAAACGAAAGAAAGGAAATAATTTTATGGAATTTTTTAAAGAAAAAAATTATGATTTTAAAAAAGCAAAAGAGTTTTTTGAAAGTCATGCAAAATTTACAATCAGCCCTTTTGAATTAAAAAAAATTATCGACAGTGGCGAAATAGACGAAATAAATATTATTGATGTCAGAAAATACGAAGACTACATCGATGGACATATACCATTTGCGGAACATATTCCAATAGATGAAATAGATGAACATCTAAATATGCTAGAAAAAGAAAAATGCAACATATTATACTGTTACAACGAATACTGCAATCTTGCACACAAAATCGCAATACTACTCACTGAAAAGAATTATCCGACAAGAGTGCTTCTTGGTGGCATAAGAACTTGGCGAAAATACGAGTATGACACAGTAAAAACATCTTCAGATGATTAATATATAATAAAGAAAAGCCCTGAAAAAACAGGGCTTTAAGATTTACTAACGATACAAGACTTTTGATAAAAAATTAACTGTTAATTCAGTTTTAATTTTTGGGCAAGTTCTATAATAATACATCAAGAATCATATACAAGCATATTATGTACTTTTTTACAAAAATTAATATTAGAACAAATTAAGTTGATTTTCATGCTCGTTTGAAAAATCGCACTTCAAATGACTATACGCCATTTTTGTTGCTTTTCTGCCTCTTGGAGTTCTGGTAAGCAAGCCTTTTTGGATTAAATATGGTTCATAAACATCTTCAATAGTTCTAATGTCTTCACCCAATGCTACCGCAAGCGTCTCAATTCCGACAGGACCGCCATCGAATGAATTTATTATTAATTTTAAGAGGTTTCTATCAGTAACATCAAGCCCTATTTCATCTATATCAAGCGCTTTTAGGGCATCGTCTGCGATATGTCTTGTAATTACACCATCACCCTTTACAATTGCCCAATCTGCACTTCTTTTAACCAGTCTGTTTGCAATTCTTGGTGTACATCTTGAACGTGCAGCAATGATTTTTGCCCCTTCGTCGTCTATTTCAAAATTTAGTATTTTTGCTGTTCTTTTTACAATTTTTGAAAGTTCGTCTACTGTATAAAATTCCAAACGATGAATTATTCCAAACCTATCTCTCAAAGGGCCCGACAAACTTCCTGCTTTTGTTGTTGCACCAATAAGTGTGAATTTAGGTAGAGGAATCCTCATAGTTTTTACAGATTGCGATTTTCCCGTTGTTAAATCGAGTGCAAAATCTTCCATTGCAGGATAAAGTATTTCTTCGGCAATTTTATTTAGTCTGTGTATTTCGTCTATAAAAAGAATATCGCCTTCTTTAAGCTGCATCAAAATTCCGATAATATCCCGTGGACGTTCAATAGATGGGGCAGATGTAATTTTTATGTTTGCATTCATTTCACTTGCAATAATAGTCGCAAGTGTAGTTTTGCCCAGCCCGGGAGGCCCATAAAACAACAAATGGTCAAGTGTTTGTTCTCTTTTTTTGGCTGCTTCTATTGTAATCTTTAGAGTTTCTTTGATGGAACTTTGTCCTATATAGCTATCAAAATCAGCAGGGCGGATATTTTTTTCATAACCATCTTCACTTGATTTTGCTTCTTTTGATAAGATTGGATTTGTTTCTGTTTTTTGTTTTTTTACTTTATTATTTTCATTATCAGATATAATCATAAGATTATTTTACTATAAACCCTATCAGTAATTTTCATAAATTTTTGTAAATTTAAATATTTTTAAAAAAAATGAGCCTCTTTAAAAAAGGCTCATTTTTAGATTTAAATTTCTCATTTATTAACAATGAACTAAAAATCTCAAATAAATATAAGCTGTTGATATAGCTAAAGAAATAAAAGTAACAATAATACCATATTTCAAAAAGCCTAAAAATGAAATTTGATAACCTGCTTTGTGTGCATTTTCAGAAACAATTACGTTTGCAGCAGCACCAATAATTGTCATATTTCCACCTAAACATGCACCCAATGCCAATGACCACCACAATGGATGAGCATAAGCATGGCCCATCGCTTCTTCTATAGTTGCAATCATTGGAGCCATAGTTGCTGTATATGGAATGTTATCAATAATACCTGACAATATGCCTGAAGCCCACAAAATAATCATAGAAGTTGCAGCTTGAGAACCTTGTGTCACTTTTAATAACCAATCAGCCATCAAAGCGATACCACCTGCATGCTCTAGACCCCCGATTATGATAAACAAACCAACAAAGAAAAATATTGTATTCCATTCTACTTCTACCAATACTTCTGCCGGTTTTTCAAATATCAATAATATAGATGCACCCATCATAGCCATCAAAAATGTAGGAATATGAGTAACATCATGTGAAATAAATCCCAAAATTACAAGCAACAATACAACACCAGAACGAATAGCCAAATTCATATCTGTAATTGATTTCGAGTTGTCGATTTGTGAAACAAGTTCCATTTTTTCAGGAGATGATTTCAAATCTTTTCTAAATGCAAAAATCAACAATGAAACAACTACAACCATAATCACAGTAACAACGCCTGTCAATTCTCTGATGAAATCCATAAAGCTAAAGTGTGCTGCAGAACCAATGATTATGTTAGGCGGATCGCCGATTAGTGTAGCTGTACCACCGATATTAGAGCACATAATTTCAGTAATCAAAAACGGAATTGGATTTATGTCTAATAATTTGCAAGCAGCAAATGTAATAGGTAAAACCAAAATTACAGTCGTTACATTATCCAAAAATGCAGATGCAACCGCTGTAAATACCGCTAAAGCCGCCAAAACCAATTTTGGTTTGCCTTTTGTTTTTTTAAGTATTTCGTTTGCAAGCCAAGTAAACATTCCTGATTTTGATGCAATATGAACTATAATCATCATAGAAACCAACAAGAATATTACATTAAAATCAATAAATGAAATAAAATATGCACCTAAATTTTCGCCTTTTTCAGTTTCTAACAGTCCTAAAAACAACGTTAAAGAACCACCTAAAAGTGCGATAACAACTTTAGGAATTTTCTCCCAAGCAATAAATATATAAGCAATAAATAATATTATTGCAGAAATAGCTATTGCGTTTTGGGAAACAAGTGTGTGTAAGTGTTCCATACTTTCCCCTCTTTTTACTGTAATAGACTTATTCTATAACAAAAAAGAAAAGGGTAAAGTAACAAATATTGAAGCAAACTATTCTTTTACTAATTTGAGCACTTGAGCAGTTTTTTTGCTTGATTTTTTTTGACGTCTTGTATGAATCTCAAAAATTCTGCCAACAAGCGACTTTGCGGTAGGAGAATTTGGTTTTTGAGCAATATATTTTTTATAATGGCGAATTGCAAACGTGTATCTTTCAAGTTTATCAAAACACAAACCCAAGCCAAGATTGGCTCTATAAAACTCAGGATTTATTTTTAACATTTGTTTAAAAATAGAAATAGCTTCCGAATATTTGTGAAAATCAATATACAAACTAGCCAAATTTGACAATGCCGGAATGTAATGCGGATACTTTTCAATGACTGTTTTATAAATTATTTCTGCCATTTCCAGTTCACCGGAAAGTTCATGAGTTAAGGCTAATTTTATTTGAGCGTTTTTGTTATCCGGAGAGAGTTTAATTGTTCTGATAAAATTCTTTTGTGCATTGGCATTATCAGCATTTAAAAGATAATTCAATCCCAATTCATAATATATCTCGGAATCAAAACCATAAACATTTCTTGCATTTTTTAAGTATTTAATAGCTTTTTCGTATTCATGCAAATTTTTAAAAGCCTTAGATGCCGATTTGTAGGCTCTAATGTTACTTTTATCCAACATGAGAGAAACAAGATACTCTTTTACAGCTTTTCTGTACTCGTTTTTCAGCATAAAAGAATCACCCTTAGCCAAGAAAAACTTTTTGTCTTTTTTGACAGGATTCGTTGTGTACTGTCTTTTTAAATCAAAGCTGTTACTGTTGCTGTTTTTATACCTAAATGCCAAAATACCTCCTTCAGACATATTTAGTCTAGCTAATTTATAGAAAAATATGATTAATCTAAAGTTTGATTTTGCTTTTGACCTTTAGGTTTATTTTTTGTATAATCCTTGATATAAACTAGAGGGGAAATATGGAAGAAGTATTGAAATTTGTCGATTTCGACGAAAAATATGTTCAAATAATTGTTTTTATTTGGAAACTAATAAAATGTACAATAATATTTATAATAATTTTTTCAGGAATAAAATTCGTATGTAACAAGTTTTTTGGCGAAATAATAAAAAAAATCAGCCAAAACGAAAGAAAAAGCCAGTTTTTAACGCTGAAAGCCATTATTTATCACACATTACAAGGTATCAACGTAACTTTATATTCGATGAATATGCTCTATATTTTTGGAATCGATGTAAGACCAATAATTGCGACAGCCGGAGTTTTGGGGGTTGCTATAGGTTTTGGTTCAAAAAGACTTGTTGAAGATGTATTATCAGGTATGATGATATTATTACAAGGTCAAATTCGTGTTGGCGACTTTGTAGAAGTAGATGGCATTACAGGAAATGTTGAAAAAATCACACTGTCATTAATAACAATCCGCTCTGTTGAAACAGGTGCACTTAATTTTATCAGATGTGGCTGTATAGATACTGTAAAAAACTACACAATGAATTTTTCTTATGCATTTTTCCCGTTTGAAGTTGCATATAAAGAAAATTTAGATAGCGTATATAACGCAATAAAAACAGCATTCAAAAAACTAAAGGAAAACGACGAGTACTCAAAACTCATTTTAGAAGACATAGAGATATTCGGGTTGGATGAATTTAAAGAAAGTTCTTTACTTGTAAAGTGTAGAATCAAAACTCAACCAAAAGGACAATGGACTATAAAACGTGCATTTAATAAAATAATCAAAGAACAATTTGATTTAGAAAATATTGAAATACCTTTTAATCAACTTGTTGTCACTAACATGTAAAGGTTTGTTGATATGTTAAATACTAAATTAAATATACTATTTGGTTTGCTTTTACTCTTGGCGGTATTTGTTTTATGCGGCTGCGACAATGCCCAAATTAATTTCAATAGAAAAAGTGCATTTAGCGAATATACAAAAATAAACAATATTACAAGCTTTAAAAAGAAACCGGAGGTTTCAAAGCCAAAAGGGTTTATTATTTACAAATCAACTGACACATCTAACAGGGATTTTGATATCGATTTTGGACCTTCTGAAATAAATTTTAATTTGCCAAAATAAGAATGAAAGGAATAAAAATATAATGAAAACGCGTCATGGGAGCTTGGAGAGTTCTATTTTGAATGCACTTTGGGAATTGGAAAAAAACGGCATTTTTACAAACAGTGTAAAAGATGTGTACAATATTTTAGCACAAAACCAAGATGAAAAACGTGCATACACTACTCTTAAAACCGTTATGGATAGACTTACGGAAAAGAAAATTCTAATGCGTTTTAAACAAGGAAAGAAGTTTTTCTATAGAACAGCTTATTCTAATGATGAAATGATAATAAATTCGCTTAATTTAATAGTTGACAGATACTGCGAGGGTGACTTCAAAAAATTATCTTCTATTTTTAACAAAATAAAACAGAAAGACTACGTTATTGCTTAAATATGGAAAGTGTTGGTTTAAAGATATACAGAAACAGGCTTTTTGTATCAGATTTAATTATCGATGTTTTAACTTCTAAAATTACTGTTTTGGAAGCTCTTTCAAAATTTCCGACAGAAAAAAATGACATAAACATAAAATGCGCTTTTAATGCATTAATGTATAGAGAAGCTGATGAAGATTTAAGAAAAAATGTTGAAGGTTACAAAGAACTACAAGACGATTTACTTGTCACAATAGCAAATATCTTAAAAGAAAACCAAAAACTGCCAAAAAACATCATTCAAAGGTACAACAAATACCACAAAGATGATATTATATATAAAAACCAGAAAAGTTTTTTCAAAGAAATACTCCAAAGTCTAAAAAGGAACATAAATTTTTAATGTCTAAAACAGAATTCAAGCATTATACGGTAATGAAAAATGAAGTCGTTGACTCTCTAAACTGCGAAAATTCAGATAAGATTTTTGTAGATTGTACACTTGGTGGCGGCGGGCATAGTGAAGAAATCTTAAAACGAATATCGCCTAAAGGCAGATTAGTTTCTTTTGATGTCGATGATGATGCTATTGAATACGCAACAAAAAGATTAGAGAAATATAAAAATTTAACAATTATAAAAGGTTCATACAAAGATATAGACAAACATCTGGCTTCTTTGGGTATAGAAAAAATAACAGGCGGCATAATATTTGATTTGGGTGCTTCATATCACCAATTGACTTGTGCTGAGCGTGGTTTTAGTTTTATGAATGACGCCCCTTTGGATATGCGTTTCAACCAAGATCAAAAATTCTGTGCTTATGACATAATAAACAAATACTCAGAAAAAGAGCTGGTTGATATTTTTTCAAATTATGGCGAAGAGCGTTTTTCAAAAAGAATTGCAAAAGCAATAATCAACAGCAGACCAATATCCACCACTCTTGAATTGGCAAATTTAATAAAACACTCAACACCAAACATAAAATCAAAAATACATCCTGCAACAAGAGTATTCCAAGCACTAAGAATAGAAGTTAATTCCGAATTGTTAAATTTTGAAAATACATTGTCAAAAGTTATCAACTTAACCGAAAAAGGTGCTATAATAAGTTTGTTATCTTTCCATTCGTTGGAAGATAGATTGGCAAAACAGTTTTTAAAAAAGTATTCATCGAATTGCAGATGCGATAAAACTACGCCAATATGTAATTGTGGCGGAAAGATGCTTGAATTGTTGAATAAAAAACCAATAATGGCATCCGATGAAGAAATAAAACAAAACCCACCATCTAGAAGTGCAAAACTTAGAACAGCAAAGAGAATATGAAACCGACATTTAATAAATATAAAACAATACAAAACAGACAAAATCAATCAAAAAAGCAATTAAAAAAAGATACGGCAGCACAAAACCCAATAATTAACAAAGACAGCCAAATTATCAGCGGGTATTTTGTTCAAGAAAAGTCTTACAAAGAAATCATAATTTCTCGTGTTAATACTTTTTTGTATAGCGTATTAGGGACTTTGGTTATTTTTTGTTTAATTTGTTATTACTTTGTTTCTTGTAAAGAAGTACAACTTAACCAAATTTCAAGAGCTACGTTAGAACTAAATTACGAAAACGACGAACTTCAAAACAAAGTGGACACCTTGCAGTCGTACTACAATATAGACAAGGCGGTTTCAAAAACAAATATTCTAGAAAGAGCAAAACAGGTTGTTGAAGTTAATGCAACAGATTTGCCACAAATAAATCTTAAATCCGGAGCAAAACCAAAACAGGCTTTTGTTGTAGGATACTAATTCGAGGTTTTACGTGAGGGGAAGAAACAGCAATAATTTTGATAGACGTATAGGTGTATTGCAGTCTATATTTTATATTATTTGTGCATTATTTTTGGGATATTTGTTCCTTTTACAAATTTTTGATATCAGACATTGCAAACAAAAAGCAAAGTCACAAAGAATTTCAAAAATGTATGTACTTAGGGGAGAAATTGTTGACAGATATGGTTTTAAGCTGGCTGCAGATAAAACAACATTTATTTTATATGCACACCCTGCATATTATGACTATACACCGGAAGAATTGGCAAACAAACTTTCTCCGTTTGTCGGAATACCAACAAAACAACTGGCAACAAAACTCGCACAACCAAACAAAAGAATAATCACAATAAAAAAAGATTTAGATAGAAAAACAGTACGTGAAATTAAAAAGCTGGGTCTTAGAGAATTGTCTTACGAAGTTAAAAACAAACGTGTTTATCCGCAAGGCACACTTGCATCTCATGTATTAGGCTTTTATAATCCAAATGCAGATACAGCTGCAGGTATTGAGTACAAAGCAAAAGACTATCTTGAATACGTCGACAAAACAATCACATACGAAAAATCTGCAAATGGTGACATTATTTATAACATAAGCGTAAACCCTGCCGATGTCTCTACTCCTGTCAAAGGAAAAACTCTCACTCTTACAATTGATTCGGCAGCCCAACACATCTGCGAAAAATCACTTTTAAAAGCAATACAAAAATTCCATGCACCAAGAGCAGCAGCTGTTGTAATCAACCCAACCAACGGCGAAATTCTGGCTCTTGCAATGGCTCCGGGATATGACCCAAATCAATACAACAAATACACAATGCAAGAAATCAAAAACTGGGCAATAACAGATATTTATCCTCCGGGATCGACATTTAAAATCATAACTGTTGCTTGTGGTTTTATGAATAAAAAAATCAACAAATATACAAAAATCAACGACACGGGTAAAATGAAAATAGGTTGGTGGGATATTTCAAACTACGACTACAAAACAAGAGGTGTCCCCGGAATAATTGATTTAGTGTATTTATTTCAACACTCTTCTAATGTTGCTTCTATAAAAATTTCTCAAATGATGACTGATGAAGAATTTTATGATAGCTTGAAACTGTTCAATTTTGGTGAAAAAACAGGAATAGACCTACCAGGCGAATCAGCAGGATTGTTACCTGCAACAAAATATTGGGACGTTGCGACCCATGGCGCGATGGGATATGGCTATGGAGCATCAGTAACAGTAATCCAAATGGCTGCCGCAGTTGCTGCTATTGCAAATGGTGGAGTCTGGATTACGCCGCATTTGATAAAATACACAAAAGCTGAAGAAGAAAATAAAATCGTAAAACGCAGAATACTCGATGAACAAGATGCAAAAGACATTACGGATATTTTGGTAAAATCAATGGAAGTCAGCAAAAATCCTGCTAAATTAGACGATTTTTACGTTGCAGCAAAAACAGGTACATCAAGAAAACCGAACGTAAATAGAACAGGTTATTCAAACAAACTCTACACATCAATGATAGGCTATTTCCCTGCAACAGATCCAAAAGCACTGCTTTATGTAATTGTTGATTCTCCATCCGGAGAAGGAATCTGGGGTTCTACGGTTGCAGCTCCAATATTCAAAGAAATCGCATCCGAGTTGGTTAGAATATTAAACTTGACACCGGATAAACACACCAAAAAATAATTTTTTGATAAAATATAAATGCAAATCACAAATCTAAAGGAAAGAAAAATGGACTTAAGTAAAATTGTTGAATGTATAAAACCAAAAGAAGTTTTAAATTTTAAAGATGTTGATATAAAAGGTATTTCCTATAATTCAAACACAATTAACTCTCATGAAATTTTTGTATGCCTAAAAGGAGAACATGTTGATGGACACAATTTCGCACAGAGTGCATTTGAAAAAGGTGCAATCGCTCTACTTACAGAAAAACCGTTGAATATAGAAATACCTCAACTCATTGTTAATTCTACACAAGAAAGTATTGCTGATTTAGCGGCTGCCTTTTATCATCATCCAACAAATGAACTTAATTTAATCGGAGTTACGGGAACAAACGGCAAAACGACCGTTGCTCATTTAGTGCAAAAAATATTTGAACAAAATAATAAAAAATGTGCCTTAATTGGTACTTTGGGATACAAATTGTCTTCAGGTGATGATTACTTAGAAGCAAAACACACGACCCCACAAGCACCGGAGCTTCAATGCACATTGCAAAAAATTCTAAAATCAGATATTTTAAACGTAGTAACTGAAGTTTCTTCTCATGCTTTGGAACAATTTAGAGTAAAAAATTGCAATTTTAACACTGCCGTATTTACGAATTTAACCCAAGATCATCTGGATTATCACATTACAATGGATAATTATTTCAAAGCAAAAGCAAAACTTTTCCAAGGATTGAAAAAAGGCAACAACGCAATTATAAACAACGATGACAAATACGCAAAAAAACTCATCGACATGACCCCAAAAGATGTTAATATCCTTACTTATGGTGTCAAAAACAATTCTGATATAATGGCAAAAAACATTGAATTTATGTCTGATGGCGTGTCTTTTGACTGTCGTTACAAAGATGAAGTTGTTAATTTTAAACTTCATCTAAATGGAATGTTTAGCGTGTATAATTGCCTTGCTTCTGTTGGGGTAGGCATTGTAAACAATATTGACTTAATCACAATAAAAAATGCTCTTGAAAATACAAAATCAGTTGCAGGCAGATTTGAGATTGTGCAAACAAATCCAATGGTCATTGTTGATTATGCTCATACTCCAGATGGATTAGAAAATATCTTGAGAGCTGCTAGAGAACTCACTCCCAAAAATGGCAATTTAATTTGCATGTTTGGATGTGGAGGAAACAGAGACTGTACAAAACGTCCAAAAATGGGAAAAATCGCCCAACAACTGTGTGATAAAATAATTGTCACATCAGATAACCCAAGAAATGAAGACCCACAACAAATAATTACAGATATATTGTCAGGTTTATCTCTAATAAATCCAAAGACAGTATTTGTAGAACCTGATAGACATTTGGCTATAAAATTATTAAAAGACTTATCTTGCGAAAATGATGTTTTGATTTTGGCAGGAAAAGGCCATGAAAATTACCAAATTCTAAAAGACAAAACTATACATTTTGATGATAGAGAAGAAGTAGCAAAAGTATTTGCAAAATAACTAAGAAAAATACATAGCAACAAAATAATCTATTGTCTTTGCCAAATTGCATTTAAAATCACAACTACATTCAAAACCAAAGTTTTCTTTTAAGACTTCTGTGTTTGGAATGTAGTTTGGTTTTATTAATTCATAGTTTTTTATTTCTACTTTTGATTTTGAATTTGTATATTCAAGAATATATTGAACAAAATCAGAAAGCGAAGCAGTAACAGAAGCAGATATATCAACAATATCATCATCAATATATTTATCCATCAAAAGCAACAATCCATCTATCGCATCATCAATAAAGGTATAATAGTCGACAAAATTGTTTTCTAGAGATATTCTTTTATTTGATAAAACATAAAATATTATTTTTTCAATTAACTGTAAATTAAATTTAGAGACGTTTCCGCCATACAATTCAGGAAGTCTTGCTATTTTTACATTTGTTTTGTATGTTTTTTTGTGTTCCAAAACAAGATTTTCAGCCAATTTCAAGTAATTATAATAGCATTTTTTCTTTTTATTTTGTTTGTTAATATTAACAAAATCGTGAACCAAAATCAGCTTGGCACCTGTTGATACCGTATAATTAAGAATTTTATCAAGCATTTTTATTATTGAATAAATGTAGTCATATTTATTTGAATAACATTTTTCAAAAGTTCCACATCCAACAAAATGAAACACAACATCTGCATAAGGCAAATCAGAAGTCAAAACATCACCTTCAGAAAAATTGTATCTATTGTTTTTTAACAATTGATATAGATTTGATACATCAGAAGACGAAAAATCATCAACTCCATAGAGAAGGATATTCTCTCTCAAAAGAAGCTTTTTTGCCAAATTGACTCCAAGAAAGCCAGCCGCACCTGTTATTAAAATTTTTTCCATCAATAATATTCTATAAAATTTTATAGTCGTTGTAAAGTAGCTAAAATATTAGTGATTTCAGAATTTTTAAATTCATCTGCTTTGATAAAATTTTCAATATATTTTTTTGCATCAAGTGCAAAATTTGCTTTTTTAAATTCACCAAATCCATATTTTCTGTATATTTCTTCAATATTTAAAACCATAGAAGGCGAAGTAAAATCATCATATTTACAAGAGATTTCATTATTATGAATAAAATTTATTATTTTCATTACAACATTTTGTGGAATCAAATCCTCAAATTCACCACAAGAAATAATATAAAGTTCGTCTGATTTTCTCAATTTTGTCGTAATTAAAGTTTCAACTTCAACCCCATCTTTATCCAAAAGAACAAAAAACGGAAGTTTGCAGTATTCTTGCATTTTATAATATTTTTTTGCAACTTGGTTTTTGCCGCCTGCTTGGATTACTAAAATACCATTTTTATCCAAGTCAAAATCAAACAAATTAAATAATGTCTTCAATAACAAAAATTCCGTTTGCCCTTCACACAAAAGCACTTTTTCAACAGGAAAAAGAAGCGAGTATTCTTTTCGTTTTTTCTTTAAATCAATTAAATTGCTTGAATCAAGAAAATACTTAAAAAACGACAAATTATAGGGTAGAATTTTCGTATTATCTATTTTTTCGAAGATTTTTCTATAGTTGATTTTTGAGCTCAAATATTTATTTGAAATTTCATTGTTAATGAAATAAGAATTTTCAAGTTGCAAAAGACACTCTATTACATCATCTTCAACATCAGAATACCCGAGAGAATCTGCCAAAATTTCTTCTACAACTGAAATTTTTTCGCTAAGCGAAAGATGTTTTTTTAAAGAAATATCTAAAAGAAATTTTGATACAATGTCATCAAACACTCTTTCATATCGCACAAAAGCAGGTTCGAAGCGTGTTAATCTATCTAGAATTGTAAAAAAGTAAAAATCGGGTATTTTTTTAAATTTCATAAATAAAAAATACAATAATAAAGTAAATCAAGCAAGAAAATATTTTTAAGTGTATAATTGACATTTGTGAATTATGATGTAAAATTTTAATAGAGATTTTTATCACGAAAAGGAGACGAACATTTATGACAACTCAAACAATGGAAAATGGTCTAATTGCAAACGTTGAACAATTAGATGCATTGGTTGACAGAGTTGTTGCAGCTCAAAAAGAATATGCTACTTTTTCACAAGAACAAGTAGATAAAATTTTCAAAGCAGCAGCAACAGCAGCAGACAAAGCACGTATTCCACTAGCTCGTATGGCAGTAGAAGAAACAGGCATGGGTATTATTGAAGATAAAGTTATCAAAAACCACTTTGCTGCTGAGTATATTTACAATAAACACAAAAACACAAAAACTTGTGGTGTAATCGAAAACGATAAAGAAAACGGTGTAAAAATCGTTGCTGAACCTTTGGGTGTATTAGCAGGTATTGTTCCTACAACAAACCCAACTTCAACTGCAATATTCAAATCATTGATTGCATTAAAAACAAGAAACGGTATAATATTTTCACCACACCCACGTGCAAAAGAAGCTACTATTGCAGCTGCAAGAATAGTTTTAGACGCAGCAGTTAAGGCAGGTGCACCTAAAGACATTATTTCTTGGATTGAAATTGCACCGGAAGCTGATGGCGTTGCTATTTCTGGCGGTTTAATGAAACACAACAAAATTGCTTGTATACTTGCTACAGGTGGTCCTGGCATGGTTAAAGCAGCTTATTCATCTGGTCACCCTGCTCTAGGTGTAGGCCCCGGTAATACTTCTGTTGTAATCGATGAAACAGCAGATATTAAAATGGCTGTTTCTTCTGTATTGATGTCAAAAACTTTTGACAACGGTATGATTTGTGCTTCTGAACAATCAGTAGTTGTTGTAGATAGCGTATATGAAGAAGTTAGAAAAGAATTTGCATACCGTGGTGCATATATTATGTCAGATGCTGAAATGCAAAAACTAATTGATTTTGAATTCATCGATCCAAAAAGAGGAACAGCAAACGCTGCAATCGTTGGTCAATCTGCATACAAAATCGCAAAAATGGCTGGTTTTGAAGTACCTGAAAACGCAAAAGTTTTAATCGCTCAAAGACCTACTGTAAATTGGGATGATCCATTCTCTAGAGAAAAATTGTCACCAATTTTGGCTATGTATAGAGCTGAAAACTTTGAACAAGCAGCTGAATCAGCATATTATTTGGTATCTAGAGGTGGTGCCGGTCACACTTCTGTACTTTATACAGACGAACGTAAAAAAGACAGAATCGATGCTTATGCTAAGAAAATGCCTTCATGCCGTGTATTAATCAACCAACCATCTTCTCAAGGCGGTATTGGTGATTTATACAACTTCAAAATGGAACCATCATTAACATTAGGTTGTGGTTCATGGGGCGGAAACTCAGTTTCTGGAAATGTTAGCGTAAAAGACCTATTAAACTACAAACGTGTTGCTGAAAGGAGAGAAAATATGCTTTGGTTTAAGGTTCCTCAAAAAGTTTACTTCAAACGTGGAGCAACTGATTTGGCATTAAGAGAACTTGCTGGAAGAAAGAAAGCATTTATTGTAACTGATAGATTTTTGTTCAACTCAGGTGCTGCAGACCAAATTACAAAAGTTCTTGATGAAATCGGCATAGATCACGAAGTATTCTTCGATGTTAAACCAGACCCAACATTGTCTACAATTGAAGAAGCTTTTGCTATTATGAAACCATTTGAGCCGGATGTAATTATCGCTCTTGGTGGCGGTTCTCCGATGGATGCTGCTAAAATCTTGTGGTTAAAATACGAACAACCTGATACAGTATTTGAAGATATTGCTATGAGATTTATGGATATCAGAAAAAGAATCTGCACACTTCCTGAACTTGGCAAAAAAGCTCTTATGGTTGCAATTCCAACAACTTCAGGTACAGGTTCAGAAGTTACTCCGTTCTCTATCATTACTGATGACAAAACTGGTGTAAAATATGCAATCGCTGATTATGCTCTAACACCTAATATGGCAATTGTTGACCCTAACTTCGTTGATGGTATGCCAAAAGGCTTGACATCTGCTTCTGGTATTGATGCTCTAGTTCACGCAATCGAAGCATACGTTTCTTGTATGGCAACAAACTTCACTAATTCAAATGCTTTAGAAGCTACAAAATTAGTATTCAAATACTTAGAACGTTCATACAACGAAGGTGCTAACGATCCTATCGCTAGAGAAAAAATGCACTACGCAGCAACAATTGCAGCTATGGCATTTGCAAACTCTTTCTTAGGTTTGTGTCACTCAATGGCTCACAAATTGGGTGCTATGTTCCACGTTCCACACGGTGTTGCTAATGCATTATTAATCAGACAAGTAATTAAATACAATGCAACTGATTGTCCTAAAAAACAAGCAACATTCCCACAATACAAATTCCCATGTGCACTTGAAAGATATGCTCAAATTGCAGATGAATTAAAACTAGGTGGAAATACAAACGAAGAAAAAACTCAATTGTTATTAGATGCTATCGAAAAATTAATGCGTAGCATTAACCTTCCAATGTCTATTAAAGAATTCTTAGAAGGACAAAACATTGAAAATCCTGAAGAATACTTTATGTCAAAATTAGACGAAATGGTAGAATTGGCATTTGATGACCAATGCACAGGTGCAAACCCTGTATATCCTATCATGACAGACATGAAACAACTATACATTGATGCATTCAACGGTGTAGTTTAATAATTAAAAAACCCAAGCGAGGCTTTTATCAATAAAGCCTCGCTTTTTTAATAGGAAATTTATGAAAAGTACACTATCACAAAGAAATATCAACAGACTTACGCAATATTATACGATTTTAAGGGATTATTCTAAAAAAAATATTCAAAATATCACTTCTTCCCAAATTGCCGAGCTTTTAAGAATCGACGAAACACAGGTGAGAAAAGATTTGAAATTGATAAATTGCAAAGGTAAATGCAAAGTCGGATACAATGTTGAAGAACTAAAAACAATAATAGAAGATGTTCTGGATTACAAAGTCATCAAAAAAGCTTTTGTGATAGGGGCTGGAAATTTGGGTGTAGCATTATCCAAATATTCAAAATTTTCTGAATTTAGTTTGGATATTGTAGCATTATTTGATAACGATACAAACAAAATTTCAAAAAAAATAAACGATAAAGAAATTTATCCGCTAAATCGATTACCTGAAATAATCAAAAAAACAGGTGTTAATATTGCAATACTGACAACGCCAAACAAAGTTGCTCAAGAAGTATGTGATTATCTGGTTGAATCAGGAATCAAGTATATATGGAATTTTGCACCAAGTATACTAAAAGTACCAAATGATGTAAAAATTTGGCATGAAAATCTAATCGGAAGTTTTATACAATTTTGCGCAATAGAAAATATATCCTAGTTTTCTATTCTTTTGCACCTGCACGCATTCCGCAATAAGCATAGATAAATGGCATCAATCTTGTATCTAGGCACAATTTTTCTGCTTGTTCTTCAAAACCTATGCTGAACGTTGCAACAACATCATCAATATTTGCAACAGAGTCTTTTATTGTATATTTTCTTTCCTTTTCTGTTGGTTCATTCGTTGCATTGGTAATTTTTGTTGCAAGCATGGCACCACTAGCCATTCCAACGATAGACGCCGCTATTCTAACCAATGGTTTTGATTTTCCGATTGTTTGATTGCAGATAGCGTTTGCAGCACTAACCATAAGCATTGGTATTGTAGTATTCATTACTTGAAATCCTGCTTCATGGATTTTTTTCTTGATTTGTTCCGGTTTTTTACCTATTGAACTCAACAATACAGAGCCAACATTCGCTCCTCCTGCCATTGCAAGAAGATGTAAAAGTTCATTTAAAATCCTGTTATCCAATTTTACATTTTTTGTTGCAGCATAGCCGCAAGCAACACCCAAAGATGAACCAACCAAGGGAATAATATTTTTGTTTAGTTTTTTTGTATTTTTATCCTCTTTGATTGTTTGTTTGTATTGATTGTATGTTTTAAAATTTGAAAAATTAATATTGTTAATCATGGTTTCACCATAGCATATAAAACTCCTGAATAATTTTTTTTGCTAAACATAAAAGTCGCAAAGTGCGACTTTTATAATATGACAATATTAGTATTTTTTCAATCTCTAACCAAAAGCATCAAATGTTTTTTCAATGTTGTCATTCATGACTTTTTCAACACTATCCATTTCTTTTGCAATTGCTGCTTGTTCTGTATCTAATTGTTGCAATCTAAGTTCAAGTTGTTTATCTTCAGATTGGATAAGTTTTGTTTTTGAATTTATATCTTCGATTGTTTTGTCATAGACTTCTTTTAAGTATTCATAATCACTTTGAGCCTCAGCTGCCGCATCTTCATCTTTTGTACGAGAAGTTGTTATAGTGAAAGTTTTTCCGGATAAACTTGTTGGATAATTTTCATTTTCATCGATTGTGATTGATGTATATCTGCCATTGCCTGATGTTTCAAGAGTTGCATTAACTTCAGTTGAAATTTCACGTTGCAATTCTATTGGATAATATATATTAGAATATGTGCCTGCGTTTATTGTAGCAATTGTAGCATTATCTGCATCATCATCATTCAAGTTGCTATAAGCCGAATCGCTTTGAAATGCCCCGATTGTCATTTTGTACAATTCATTTTCAGTTAAATAACAATTCTTGCCGGAAGCATCTTGATAGAAATACAAGAATTGAGATTCGCCTTCACCACGTTCTATAGGATCATTGCCAGATTCACCTTCTTTAGAAGTTGTAATTGAGACACCTTCGTTATTTAATTTCTTCAATACTGCATTATAACCATCATTGTCACCCAAAAGTTTTGCTGTTTCGCTATCTATCTTATAGATGCTACCTTTTGCAATATTTAAAACATTTTTTCCAGTGTTGGAATCTTGACGGTATGCAGTTTGATCTTGAGAATCAAAATTTACATAAGTATTGTTGATAGTACTTGTATATGACCAATATGGAGTGCCAAAAGTTCCGTCATCGTTTTGAGGAGTAATTTTGTTTCTGGAAGATTTTGTAAACAAGAATGTACTTCCTGTAGCACTGGTTTCTTTTTCATTTGTTGTCAATTTAACAGTATATTGGTTAGTACCATTATATGTTTTTGTAAGATTTTCAATATTATAATCAGAATAATTTCCAATAGCAGAATTATCTAATGTATAAACTGTCTTGTAATAGTCAGTTGTTACAGGAGCTGTCGGAACATCCAAGCTCATCATTTGATGATACAAATTTGAGCTTTCTGTTGCTAGAGCCGTTCTTTGTTGGTTTATTTGTTGACCTTGATATTCAACGTTACTTTTTCTTGCGGTTAGGCCCAAAAACCTAGCCTGACTTGCTGCCATACCCATATTGTCATCTCCATAGTTGTTTAATTTATTATTTATTACATTTACAACTACGGTATTTATTTAGTGTTTCTTTAATAAAATTCAAAATATTTTTAATTATTTTTACAAATGTTTACAATTCAAGATTTTTTACAAAAAAAATACATCAATTATTGTAACGCTTTTAGGGGTTTTGTAAAGAAATGTAACAAAAATATGTATTTTGTATATCAACTTGGCAATTTTAGTATTTAAAAATTCTTTATTTAATTGAGAGAAAAAAATCACACACACATCTTAAATAACACACATAGGAGAGAGCAGATATGGCATGGGTTACATTATCACTCAGAAAGATGGAGTTAGTCCATCAGCACAACGCTCTGGAAATGGAAGATCTTAGAATTTCCAGAGAAGAAAGAAAAATGTCAAGACAGTATCAGTTAATGCAAAACGAAGTACAAAACGAGTACGATTCTCAATTGCGCGATGAAAAAGTTCTATACAAAAATCATAAAAATGAATTAAATGAACAATTAAAAACGCAAGATACTGACAAAGATAGAGCTAATGTGCAAAATCAACTTGATGAAGCAGCTCAAGATTACAAAGAAAAATATGATGAAATCAAATCTGAATGCGAAGATGAAGTAGCAATGTTAGAAGAAGAAGCAAACGACAAAGAATCGCAATACGAAGACGAAAAAGTCCAAATCGAAACTCAAATGGAAGCAGTCGCTGCAGAAATGGATGCAATCAAACAACAAATCAGCACAGACATTCAAAACGAAGCAATTCAACTCCACTAGGGTGTTTAACAAAAGATGTGTGCAAAAAACCGAGGCAAAAAGCCTCGGTTTTTTTATTATATATTTTTTTATTTTGCAAATACTCTATCACTCTTATCAGTCGAATCGTTTGTACTGGTTGTTTCATAAAATATCGACAATTTATCCGGATTTATTTTTGGATATTTATCTTTTATGTCTTTTATTTCTTGATTTATTCTGTAGGCATTTATTTCGCCTTGAGTAATTCTTCCATCATGGTTAGTGTCTATTTCATTAAAGTTTGATAAAACAGTATCCAACAAAGATGACATAGAGCTGGAACCATTTGCACAAAGTTGCGTTAATTCAGTATATGTCATACCTTGGGTCTTTAATTTGGCTGTGTAATTTGTCATATCTTTTGATGTGATTTTGCCATCACCATCCATATCGATATTGTTGAAATTTGTCATTAAATAGCTTCTAAAAGACTGATTAACCGTGTATTTAATCGTGTCTTCCGTAGGATTTAAAATGTTATCCAAACTCAAACCGTTTGCACCATTAAGCAATAACAAATAGTTTGAATTCAAACCTGAAATTGCACCCGAAAATAAACTTGAACCAATTAAATTTGCCATAAATACCTCGCTTTTTTAATTAAAATATAATGTTCTTTTTAAAAAAGTAAAACCAATAAATGTATGAAAAAATGTAAAAAAATACATACACAATAAATAGTTTGTTAGAATGTAGATATGCATTTTTTAAAAAGAAATATTTTGCTTATTATTATATTTGTTTTGAGTTTTTACTTGAGATTTAATATTGAAATATTTCTCCCCGGATATTGTTTTGATGAAATTGCAATGATTTCTATAGCAAAACAATCTTTTCCGTTTGAAATCCTAAAACAGGCGGCTCTATTGGATTATCATGCACCGTTGTATTATCTTGTTGCACATTTTTTCACAAAATTTCACAACGAATGGTTGTATTTGAGATTTTTTAATCTTTTTTTATCTTTGGCTAATGTTTATGTATTTTATAGGATAGGAAAAGAAATAAAAAATAAAAATCTGGGGCTATTCACTGCACTGTTTTTTGCTGTAAATCATTTGGCAATTTCAACAGTCAGTTTTGTAAAATTTTATTGTATGTGTTTTTTGTTGAGTTCAATATCAATTCTATTTTTTATCAAATCAATCAAAAAAGAAAAATATCTGAAAATTCTAGGAATAACAAATGCCTTTTATTGTTTTAGTGCAACATTAGGTTTTATTTTTGTGATTTTACAATACATCACATTGTATTTTATTTACAAACAAAACAAAGAAAACTTACTAAAGTCATTTTTTGTTGCAATGTTAGGCTTTTTAATTTATTTACCAATATTATTTTACCAATCAAATGTCGCATTTCACAATCTTCTTAGTCCGCACAGTGCATATTCCGGTGCATATTTTACAGAGATTTTTGGAATATTTAATGATTTTATTACTCCATTTCTAAATTACTGCTGTAACTACAACACGCTAGAAGCAAATGACATAATATACATTGTAATAAATAGCTTTATAAAGAAAAAAATCGACTTTTTAATGTTAATATTATCGCTAGTGTGTTCAATTATCCCTGTTTTGACTGCCACATACTTAAACTACAAAGCAATCATAAACAATAAATATTGCAAATATATTTCACTTGTCGGATATTCTTTTTTGTTGTCTTTAATTTTGCTAATCAAATTTCAGGTGCTTGGTCTTGTAACTATTTATTTTTATCCATTTGGGCTTATATTTATTGTACTTAGTGCTTGCGGACTAACTTATCTGAAAAACAAGAAAGTCTCGGTTATTGTTGCGATTTATTTGATTGGAATGCAAATTTTAATCTCAAACGTATTTCCAATCAAAGAACGTGAAAGTGACAAAGACAAGATTTATTATTGTATAGAAAAATACTTCAAAGATAACAAAGAAAAAAAAGACACGCTGTATTTAATGACTGTCGGAGGACGTTTTTTAGAAAAGTATTACAAAGACAAAAATATTATTTCATTTGACTATGAACAAATGGGCGGAAGTCACGACAAAAAATATTTAAAGTTGATTTTTGGAGAAAAAACAGTAGAAAAACTCACAAAATACAATGCACCACAAGTTTTAAAACCAATCATAGAAAACAATGAAAAAAATCCCGCATTTGAAAAATATGTAAAAGAAAATGTAATAAACAAACTATCAAAAGGTCAAACGCTCGTTTTAAGTTTTAATTGTGACGGCTCACCATATATTGACACTGATAAAAATATAAAAAAAATCCTAAACTCAAAAGACTATACGCCAACCCTACTAAACCCAATGAAAGAACTTGGTTCTGATATAGAATATGAACACACAAATTCTTCTGATATATTCTATGCTATAGACAGTTTTTCAAATAAATACTTGTTTGAAATTTTAGACAAAAATCTAAAAAGAGTAAAAATTGAACAATACATTCTAACGCCTGAATTTGACTACAAAAAGAACTTTTCTTCAAACTTTATGCCGCAAGATACGATTTGGATTTCACAAAACGCAGACAAAGGATGGGTTTTTATAACTTATGTAAAAGACTAGCTGTTCACTATTTGCAAATAGTTATGTTTGTGTGAAAATTAACATAAAATTAGAATCATTATATTTTAGAAAAGGAAATTAAAATATGCCAAGACAAACAGCATTAGAAAAAATCCGTAACATTGGTATTGCAGCACACATTGATGCCGGCAAAACAACTACCACTGAACGTATTTTGTTCTATACAGGTAAAACACACAAAATCGGTGAAACTCACGATGGTGCTTCTGTAACTGACTTTATGGAACAAGAAAGAGAAAGAGGTATCACAATCCAATCTGCAGCAGTAACTGCTTCTTGGAAAGGTCACCAAATCAATATCATAGATACCCCTGGCCACGTTGACTTTACAATCGAAGTTGAACGTTCTTTGCGTGTATTAGACGGTGTAGTTGCTGTATTTTGTGCAGTTGGCGGCGTTCAATCACAATCAGAAACAGTTTGGAGACAAGCAAACAGATACGAAGTTCCTCGTATGGTATTTGTTAACAAAATGGATAGAACTGGTGCAGACTTCTATCGTGTTGTTGACCAAATTAAAAACAGACTTGGTGCAAATGCTGTTCCAATCCAACTTCCAATCGGAGCAGAAGACAACTTTACAGGTCTTATTGATTTGATGACTATGAAAGCTGAAATCTACACAAATGACCTTGGTACAGATATAAAAGAAGAAGACATTCCGGCTGAATTAAAAGAAAAAGCTCAACAATACCACGATGAAATGGTAGAAGCAATCGCTGCAGAAGATGATGCTTTAATGGAAAAATTCTTCGAAGATCCATCTTCTATTACAGTTGATGAATTAAAAGCAGTTTTAAGAAAAGCGGTTTGCGACAACAAAATCGTTCCTGTATGCTGCGGTACAGCATTTAAAAACAAAGGTGTTCAACTATTATTAAACAACGTTGTTGATTATATGCCTTCTCCGGTAGATGTAAAAGCTATCGAAGGCGAATTAGAAGATGGTACAAAAACTGAACGTCACTCTTCAGATTCTGAACCATTCTCAGCTTTGGCATTCAAAGTAATGACAGACCCATTCGTAGGACGTTTGACATTCTTGAGAGTATATTCAGGTGTTATTACTTCCGGTTCTTATGTATTAAACGCTACAAACGGCAAAAAAGAAAGAATTTCTCGTCTAGTTCGTATGTATGCTGACCAACGTATAGAAGAACAAGAAATTTATGCAGGTGACATCTGTGCTGCTGTTGGTTTGAAAGATACAACAACAGGTGACACATTGTGTGATGAAAAAGCTCCAATTATTCTAGAAAGAATGAGCTTCCCAGAACCGGTAATTTCTGTTGCAATTGAACCAAAAACAAAAGCTGACCAAGATAAAATGGGTATCGCTCTTCAAAAATTGGCTGAAGAAGATCCATCATTCAGAGTTAAATCTGATACAGAAACAGGACAAACAATTATCTCCGGTATGGGCGAACTTCACCTTGATATCATTGTTGACCGTATGCTTAGAGAATTCAAAGTTGAAGCAAACATCGGTAAACCACAAGTTGCATACAGAGAAACAATCAGAGGAACAGCTGACCAAGATTCTAAATTCATCCGTCAATCAGGTGGTAAAGGTCAATATGGTCACGTTAAAATCAGAATTTCTCCAGCAGAAGAAAATGCCGGCTTCGTATTTGAAAACAAAATCGTTGGTGGTGCTATTCCTAAAGAATACATCGAACCTGCAAGAAAAGGTATGGAAGA